>NZ_JAPVLS010000007.1:0-110900 GCF_027158125.1 Streptomyces sp. H39-C1 | reverse complement strand
TCGTCCAGGACGAGGACCACCGGGGCGCGCCGCGTTCTGCCGTCCGCGGACCAGCTGTCCGTCGTTCCGCGCCGTCAGTCGATCTTCGTGTAGGTGAGCGGGGCCTTGCCCGGCTCACGGGAGTCGCGCAGCAGATGGGAGTCGTCGATCGCCGTGAGCGTCGAGGACAGCCCCGGGTTGCAGGAGGTGGCGGGCACCGCGCTGGTCAGGAGCGAAGGGCTCAGCGCCAGCGGCGGACCGGCCGACGTCATGTGCATCGTCCACTCGCACTGATAGGTGCTTCCGGTGCCGGCCAGCGTGACGGTGCCGTTCCGCCGGATCGTCAGCGTGCGGGTGTTGGTGCCGTTGCTGTCGAACCCCGCCTGCCAGGTGCCGACGAGCCGGTCGGGTACCTCACCGGGCGGGGTGGAGGCGGTCTCCGACGTGGACGGCGAGTTCTGCGGCGTACCGGAGCCGGACGGGGTTCCCGTCCCGGGACCGCCGCCGAGGCCCTGGTTGCCCGTGCTGTCGCCCTTGCCCTTGCCGAGGTCGAGTGCGACGACGGCCGCACCGGCGCCCGCGAGCACCGCGACCGCCACCGCGACGGCGATCAGCACACCCTGCCGCCGCCGGCGCGGCGGCGGATCCGCGTACTCCGGCGGGTGTCCGTATCCGGGGTGCGGGTAGCCGTAGCCGCCGGGCGCGTACGGGGACGGGGCCGGTGGGGCCGGGTCGACCGCGGTCGGCCGGGCGGGCAGCGACGGCGCGGAGGCGGGGGCCGGGGTCGGGAGGGGAGCGGAGCCGGATTCCGGCTCGGGTGCGGGCCGCGCGGCCGGGGGCGTCGGGGTGGCACCTCCGTCGTGCGGGTTCTCGGCCTCCAGCAGCCGCACGGCGTGCCGGCCGAGCTGCGCGACGATCGCGCTGGGCAGCCAGGTCCTGCCGTCCTCCGGCGGGTGGGCGGCGATCCGCTCCAGCACCGCGTCCAGGTCCGGCCGCTGGTCGGCCACCTTGACCAGACACTCCGCGACCAGCTCGCGCAACGCGCCGGGCAGCTCGTCCAGGTCCGGCGGCTCCTGCGCGATCCGGAACATCTGGGCGTGCACCCCGCTGCTCGCGGCGCCGAACGGCTGTTTCCCGGTCGCCGCGTACGCCAGCACCGAGCCCAGGCAGAAGACGTCGCAGGCCGGGGTGACCCGGTCGCCGCGCACCTGCTCCGGCGACATGAAGCCCGGCGAGCCGACCAGTGCGCCGGTGCTCGTCACCCCGCCGGTGACGGTCTCCAGGGCGCGGGCGATGCCGAAGTCGATGACCCGTGGGCCATCGATCGTGATCATGACATTCGAGGGCTTCAGATCGCGGTGGACGAGCCCGGCGGCGTGGATGTCCTTGAGCGCGTGGGCCAGCCCGGCCGCCAACACCCACACCGAGCGCTCCGGCAGCGGGCCGTACTCCTTGGCGATGACGTGCTGCAGCGTCGGCCCGGCGATGTAGCCGGTGGCGACCCAGGGGATCTCGGTCTCGGTGTCGGCGTCGAGGACCGGCGCCGTCCATGCGCCGCCGACCCGGCGGGCCGCCTGGACCTCCTGCCGGAAGCGGGCCCTGAACTCGTCCTGGGCGGCCAGTTCGGCCCGCACCAGCTTCACCGCGACGGTCCGGCCGCGTTCCGAACGGGCCAGGAAGACCCGCCCCATACCGCCGGTGCCGAGCCGGCCCAGCAGCCGGTACGCGCCGATCCACTGCGGATCGCCGGCCCTGAGTTCTTCCATGCCCCCCGTGCCTCCTCCCGGCCTTCCGGCCGACCCGTAGCCGAAGAATAGTCTGACCGTTCGAGCGGGCCCCCGGGGCGGGTGGCCCGGGCCTGAAAGGCGCCCGCACCGGGTCCACGTAAGGTCCCGCGCCGGATTCCCGGGACCCCGTTCCGGGAGCTCCGTGGGACCGGATCCCATGACAGCCTGTCGGGGAACGTGGCGTGTGCCATACAAGGTGACCGTGTCCCTGACCGGCGGGGATCCTTAGCCTGGAGCGCATGACCCCTCCTTTCGCCGTCGCCGATCCCGAGACCGGAGCCGCCGTCAAGGCCGCCGACCGGGCGCACGTCTTCCACTCGTGGTCCGCGCAGGCGGTCATCGATCCGCTGGCCGTGGCCGGGGCCGAGGGCTCGTACTTCTGGGACTACGACGGCAACCGCTATCTGGACTTCTCGTCCCAGCTGGTGAACACCAACATCGGGCACCAGCACCCGAAGGTCGTCGCCGCGATCCAGGAGCAGGCCGCCAAGCTCTGCACCATCGCGCCGGGCTTCGCCGTCGACGTCCGGTCCGAGGCGGCCCGGCTGATCGCCGAGGTCACCCCCGGCGATCTGAACCAGGTCTTCTTCACCAACGGCGGCGCCGAGGCGGTCGAGAACGCCGTCCGCATGGCCCGGCTGCACACCGGCCGGCACAAGGTGTTCAGCGCCTACCGCTCGTACCACGGCGCCACCTCCACCGCGATCAACCTCACCGGCGACCCGCGCCGCTGGCCGTCGGACACCGCCTCGGCGGGCGTCGTGCACTTCTGGGGCCCGTACCTGTACCGCTCGCAGTTCCACGCGACGAGCGAGGAGCAGGAGTGCGAGCGCGCGCTGGAGCACCTGGAGCAGCTCGTCGCGTTCGAGGGCCCGCAGTCCGTCGCCGCGATCATCCTGGAGTCGGTGGTCGGCACCGCGGGCATCCTGGTGCCGCCGGCCGGCTACCTCGCCGGCGTGCGGGAGATCTGCGACCGGTACGGGATCGTCTTCATCCTCGACGAGGTCATGTCCGGCTTCGGCCGCACCGGCGCGTGGTTCGCCGCCGACCACTGGGGCGTCGTCCCGGACCTGCTGACCTTCGCCAAGGGCGTCAACTCCGGCTACGTGCCGCTCGGCGGCGTCGCCATCTCCCCGGAGATCGCCGCGACCTTCGCCACCCGCGCCTACCCGGGCGGTCTCACCTACTCCGGCCACCCGCTGGCCTGCGCCTCCGCCGTCGCGACCATCAACGCGATGCGCGAGGAGCGGATCGTGGAGAACGCCGCCGACATCGGTGAACGGGTCATCGGCCCGGCGCTGCGCGACATCGCCGCCCGGCACGCCTCGGTCGGCGAGGTGCGCGGCCTCGGTGTCTTCTGGGCCCTCGACCTCGTCAAGGACAAGGCGACGCACGAGCCGCTCGTGCCGTACAACGCGGCCGGCGCCGACAACGCGCCGATGGCCGAGTTCGCGGCGGCGTGCAAGAAGGGCGGTCTGTGGCCCTTCGTCAACATGAACCGCACGCATGTCGTCCCGCCGTGCACGGTGACCGAGGCCGAGGCCAAGGAGGGCCTGGCGGCACTGGACGAGGCGCTCGCGGTGACCGACCGGTACGCCGTCAACGGATAGCGCTTGCCCCCGGCGACCGCCCGGCAACGGCCCGCCGACCCCCGGTAGCGGCCTCCGCCGGCCGTCAACACCGCGTGGCTCATCGCGAAATGCACATAACCCCCACACGCTTCCCTCCCCGGACGTGCGGTTGATTTCCGAACCTTCGCCTATCGTGTGCGGAGTAATCGGAGTGAAACGTACGTTCGGGCGAGGAGGCGGCAGTGCTTGCGGACACCACACCGGTGAAGCGCAACAGCCTGCGGCAGCAGATCGCCGACGCACTCCGTGACGAGGTGCTCACCGGCCGGCTCCCGGCCGGGCGGGACTTCACCGTCAAGGAGATCGCGGAGCTGTACGGCGTCTCCGCCACGCCCGTCCGTGAGGCGCTGGTCGACCTGGCCGCGCAGGGCCTGCTCGACGTCGAGCAGCACCGCGGCTTCCAGGTCCGGCGGTTCGGCCCCGACGACTTCGTCTCCATGGTCGAGGCCCGCAACCTGGTGACCGAGGGGATCTTCCGGCGCATCGAGGGCGACCAACTGCGGGAAGTGCCGGCCGATGTCCTCGCGTCGGTGCGCCGCCGTGGCGAGGCCGCGGCGCGGGCCGCGCGGTCCGGCATGCTCGACGTACTCATCGGCTGTGACATCCGCTTCTGGCGCGAAGTCGCGGCATTGTCGGGCAATCCACACATTTGCGAATTCCTCGACCGGATCCGCACCCAGACCTGGATGTACTCGATCCCGTATCTGCGCGCCCATCCGATGCTCGCGGGCGTCTGCTGGTCGGACCACGTCGAACTCGTCGACGCCGTCCGGGACCGCGATCTGGCCGCGGCACGCCGTATCGTCGCCGACTACAACGAGCACGCCCTCGCCCTCATGGCGAAGCTGGCCCCCCGATAACGAGGGCGGGCGACCGCGCGAACGACCCTTCAGGACAGCCGGAAGGGTTCCACCTCCTGACGCCGACCGCGCCTCGCACTACGCTGGCCCGACGATCGCATAGACGACTTGGAGCGCCTGTGGCCTGCGACTTGTGGCTGGTTCCCCTTGTGGACGTGCTCTGCCACAGCCCCGAAAACCCTTTCTCCGAGGAACTGGCCCGCTACGACAAGGCCTTGAACGACGCGGGCCTGCCGCCGGTGCCCGTCCACACCTATATGCCGGGGCTGTCCGGCGACGTCGGCCCGGTCGCCGGCTTCGACTACGACGCCCTGCATTTCCTGCGCCGGGCCTTCCTGTTGAACCTGCAGGGCCTGGAGGTCACCCCCGTCGACGCGCTCGGCGGCGACTACGAGCAACTGCTGGAGATGTTCGAGGCGACCGCCCAGCAGTCGCACCTCGTCTGGCACTACGACCACGCCGGCGCGTACGTGCCGCTGGACTTCCCGCACCCGGTCGTCAACGACGAACTGCTCGAAGGCGGCGGCCCGCTGGGTTCGAGCCACGGACTGCTGCGCGATCTCGCGTCCGTCGCTGCGGCGATCGGCATCGACGCGGCCAACCCGCCGCAGGCCCCGGACCCGCCGGACCGGCCCACCGGACTGGAGGAGCCGGCCGCCCCGCCGTCGTACGATCCCAGCCCGTTCGCCCGCGAACGGCATGTCTGGCTCGGCCTGCACGCGGCGGCGACCCGCTCGCTGGCGCAGGGCTCGATGGTGGTCTTCAGCTGAGGCGGCCTCCGGTCGAGGCGACGTTCGAGGCGGCCCTCAGCTGACGGAGGGGCCGCCGGCCGCTCAGCGGGCCGGCCCCTCCGGGGGCCGCTGGCGCGGCATGTTCGGACGGCCGCCGGGTGCCATCGGGAAGCGGCCGGCGGGGACCCCCTCGGTGCGCGCGGCCCACGGCACGGTGGCCTGCGCGCGCAGCGGCGCGGTCCGCGTCCCGAACTCCGTCATCCAGTCCGCCGTCTCCATCCTGACCAGGTCCGAGACGTCCTCGCAGAACCGGCGCAGCACCGCCAGACAGCGTTCGGCCGCCTCGGCCGCCGTGCCCTCGGTGGGGCCCAGCACCTCGCGGACGCTCTCCGACGCCCAGTCGAAGCGCAGCGCCTCCAGCCGCCGCTGCACCGCCTGCGCGGTGGCGACGTCCCGCATCCAGCCGGACGTCAGCCCGAAGCAGCGGTCGATGCCGACACAGGCCGCGGCGAGGAGCAGTGCCACATAACCCCAGCGCGCGGCGCCGGCCGCGGCCCCGGTCAGCTCGATCAGCGGCAGCCCCACGCCCACGGTGCCGAAGAACGCGGCGGCCAGCCGCAGCCCGCGCGCCCCGTGCCGCTTCCAGACCCGGTCGGCGAGGTACCAGTCGGTGGTGTTGAGCGCCCCGGACTCGGCCCAGCGGTAGAGCTCCTCCAGGCGTTCGGCGGGCTCGCCCCAGTCGCCGAGCGGAAAAGGCAGCGCCCGCAGGTCCTCCTGGCTATGCAGAGCCCGTTGAACGGGCTCCTCCCGGGGAGCCTCCTCGGGATACATGTCCGGCTGGCTCACTGCGCGCTCCCTCGCATTCCGGCGCTCGTCTTCCGACACGACGAAGCTCCCTTCTTACCGCCGAACGGCTGACCATGGGGGAAGGATTTTTGGATTTCATCCCTTAAAGGCCGCGTGGTCAGGTATGGGCCGAACATCCGTCCCACTCGAAAGAGTGAGCCGCCGCGCGCGGCACGGGGCTCCGCACGGGGCCACTACCCTTGGGCACGTGAAGGTCCTTGTCATCGGCGGCGGCGCCCGCGAACACGCCCTGTGCCGCTCACTGTCCCTCGACCCCGATGTCACCTCGCTGCACTGCGCCCCCGGCAACGCCGGGATCGCGGAGGTCGCCGAGCTGCACCCGGTCGTCGCCCTCGACGGCGCCGCCGTCGCCGACCTCGCCGTCTCGATCGGCGCGGACTTCGTGATCGTCGGTCCGGAGGCCCCGCTGGTGGCGGGCGTCGCCGACGCGGTCCGGGCCCGCGGTGTCGACTGCTTCGGCCCGTCCGCGGAAGCCGCGCAGCTGGAAGGCTCCAAGGCGTTCGCCAAGGAGATCATGGCCGGCGCGGGGGTGCCCACCGCCCGCTCCTACGTCTGCACCACCGCCGAGCAGATCGACGTGGCGCTGGACGCCTTCGGCGCCCCGTACGTCGTCAAGGACGACGGACTGGCCGCGGGCAAGGGCGTCGTCGTCACCGATGACCTCGCCACCGCCCGCGCGCACGCGCTGGCCTGCGACCGCGTCGTCATCGAGGAGTTCCTCGACGGCCCCGAGGTCTCGCTGTTCGCCGTCACCGACGGTGTGACGGTCGTCCCGCTGCAGCCCGCCCAGGACTTCAAGCGCGCGCTGGACGCCGACGAGGGCCCCAACACCGGCGGTATGGGCGCGTACTCGCCGCTCCCGTGGGCCGACCCCAAGCTGGTCGACGAGGTCGAGCGGACCGTTCTGCAGCCCACCGTGGACGAGCTGCGCCGCCGCGGCACCCCGTTCGCCGGGCTGCTCTACGCGGGTCTGGCGATGACCTCGCGCGGGGTGCGCGTGATCGAGTTCAACGCGCGCTTCGGCGACCCCGAGACCCAGGTCGTCCTCGCCCGTCTCAAGACCCCGCTGGCCGGTCTGCTGCGGGCCGCCGCGACGGGCCGCCTCTCCGAGGTGGAGCCGCTGC
The DNA here is from genome assembly GCF_027158125.1 of Streptomyces sp. H39-C1. NCBI lineage: Bacteria > Bacillati > Actinomycetota > Actinomycetes > Kitasatosporales > Streptomycetaceae > Streptomyces > Streptomyces sp. H39-C1. The sequence continues at coordinate 103,921 of NZ_JAPVLS010000007.1, read as the reverse complement.
GCTGGAGCGAGGGCGCGGCCGTGACCGTCGTCATCGCCTCGTACAACTATCCGGACACCCCGCGCACCGGCGACCCGATCACCGGTCTGGCGGAGGTCGTGGAGCAGGACGAGCACGCGTACGTGCTGCACGCAGGCACCAGGATCGACGACGAGGGCCGCGTGGTGAGCGCGGGCGGCCGGGTGCTGTCCGTCACCGCCACCGGCGCTGACCTGGCCAAGGCCCGGGAACGGGCGTACCGCGCGGTCGCCCGGGTGCGGCTCGACGGCTCGCACCACCGGACCGACATCGCGGCCAAGGCGGCGGGAACCGGCCAGTCCTGAATCAGCCCTTGGGGTGGCTCACGACCTGCCCCGCGGTACGGAGCGGGCTCGCGGCGCCCTGCGACTCCGCTTGCGGCGTTGTCGTCGGTCGCCGATGGCCCCCAGCTACCGCTGGGAGGTGCCCCACCGCATGGACTCCCTCCTCCGCCTTGCAATCGAAGCCACAGGGCGCCGCTGCCTGATCCACTCCATACCGCGGGGCAGGTCGTTACCCAAAGCCACCCCAAGGAGTGATGGCTTCCCCATCCGGCTGACGTGGCAGCGGTCCCCAACTACTGTGCCCCGGAAGCGCACTGCCGGACGGCGTGGTGCTGTGCGGCAAGTAGCCGTACAGACATTGCGATGTCCGTGGGCGGTGCGACAGTGGGATAAGCCGCCGACGGCGGTCCTGACAGTGAGACGGGGGTGAGCCGCCCGATGGCTGGAGAAACAGGTGAGGGAGTCGCACGCTCCCGTGCGCTGGCGGTGCTGCGGATCCGCAGCACCGCGCTCGCCGTGGCGCTGCTGCCCGCCGCCGCCGCCGTCGTCCTGCTCGTGGGCGGCGCCACCGGGCGGATCGGCGACAGTTGGGACGCGCTGCGGTGGTCGGTGGTCGGCGGAGCGCTGGTGGTGCTGGTGCTCGCGGGCGCCGTCGCCGCCGTCGTCGTCCGGGCCCGCCCCGCGGTCAGCCCGACGGTCCCGGTCGCCGAATCGTCGGCCCCCGACCTGTACCGGATGGTCCATGACCTCGCGGTCCGCCTCCAGGTCCCCACGCCCTCCTCGATAGAGCTCACCCCGGACTGCGACAGCTGGCTGGAGGACCGCCGCCCGGACGGAGCGGGCGCGGGCCGCTGGGGCCGCCGCCGGGAGCCGGCCGCGCCGGTGCTGGTGATCGGCTCGCCCTTCATGTGGTGGATGCGGGTCGCCGAGCTGCGTGCCCTGCTCGCCCCCGTCGTGGCCGGCACCGGACCGTCCGCCGACCCGGACATAGCCGCGGCCCGGCGCTTCATCCGGGGTCTGGACGCCGCAGCCGGCGTCGCCTCGGCGCGTTCACGCGGTCTCGTGTGGCCCGCGTACGCCTTCCTCGGCTGGGTCGCGCGGCTGCTGCTGCGCGGCTGCCGGGCGCATGCCGCCGAGATGGAGCGCGGAGTGGCCGCGTCCGCCTCGGAGCGCGCCCAGGCGGTGGACTACGGGCTGCGGATCGTCGCCCAGGAGCAGGTCGGCCTCGCCTACGCGGGCTGGGACCGGCTGCTGACGAGGGTCGCGCTGCCCGCCTGGCGGATGGGCCGCTGGCCGTCCCGGCTCGACGCCGGAGTGGTGGCCGCGCTCACCGATCTGTCCCGCCGCGACCGGCTGGCCGAGGGCTTCGAGTCACGGCTGGGCGAGCGCCCCGCCTGCGATCTGCTCGAAGAGCCCGGCACCGTCGACGAGGCGGCCTCCCTGCTGGCGGCCCGGCTCTTCCACGGCGGCCCCGAGGGCCACGGCCCGGACTGGTCGCCGGTCGACTGGGACTCGTACCCCGAGGAGGTCGTGGACCGCATATGGCGTTCCGAGGCCGCCCTGCTGATCAGGGTGCTGGACGAGCCGGGCAGCGCCGTACCGCGCCCCGAGCGCGACCGGCCCGCGGTCATCACCGTGCAGACCGCCGAGCACACCGCGGAGAGCCGCGCCGGTGCCGGGCTGCTGATGGGCGCCCAGGCCGCCCGCCAGGCGGCCGTGGCCGGCTCCGTGGACTTTCCCGACGAGCCCGGCCGGGCCACCATCGCCCGGGTGATCGACCGGCTCTCCCGGGGCGGCAGCGAGGAGCTGGCGGCCCGGATCACCGGCCATGTCGCCCGCGAGGAAGCGGCCCGCGACGCCAACCGGACCCCCGCCACCGGCACCTCCCTCGCCCCGGTCTACCAACTGCTCCCGCCCCGCACCGGCCGCGAGCTGCTCACCGAACACGTCACCGCGATGGTCTGCTGCGCCGCCGTCGACACCGCGGGCGCCACGGCCGGTCTCGACTGGCTGGACGGGCCCGCCCTGCTCGTCAACGGCTCCCGTCGGGCGGACCTCGCGTGGCCGGTGCTGCGCCTCGTGGAGAACGGTGACGCGGCTCCGCTGCGCTCCTGGCTCACCGCGGTCGGCGTCCGGCTGGAGAAGCCCGTCCGCCTCGTCTGACACAGGGGCCACGCCGCACCCGCCGGATGACAGTTTCTGCCCCACTCGGAGCGAAACTGTTCCGATTATTCGCCACGAACAGTAACCAGGGGAGTGCGTTATGTGATGTGCTGGGTTCGGACGCGTGGGACTCGACCCGGGGGCGTGGCGAAGAAGGGGGGCACACGTGGGGACGGAGCAGATCCGGCGCTGGCAGTCGGGAGCGCTCGCGCATGGGGTGACCGACCCGTTCGGACAGGGCCCGTTACCGTGGCTGCGCGGCGCCGAGCAGTATCTGGACGACGAGGGGAACGTGGTCCCCTGGTACGTCGACCTCTCCGTGAGCCGTGGCGAGGCACCGGCCCGCCCGCAGGTACCGGGCCCGCGCACCGCCGATGACGTGCGCTGCCAGGTCAAGGGCTTCGCCTCGGCCGGCGCGGTCGCCCCGGGCGCGGCCATCGACTTCCGGGTGACCGTGGACCCGCCCCAGCAGTTCACCGTCGACATCTACCGCATCGGCCACTACGGCGGTGACGGCGCGTGCCACATGACGGCCAGCCCGCGGCTCTCCGGCATCGTCCAGTCGGCCCCGCTCGCCGCCGGCCGCACCGTCTCCTGCCATCACTGGTGGCAGTCCTGGCGGCTGCAGGTGCCGGGGTACTGGAAGACCGGCGCCTATGTGGCGGTGCTCACCACCGCCGACGGGTACCGCAGCCATATCCCGTTCACCGTCCGTGACGCACGCCCGCCGACCCCGCGCCGGTACCCGACCCAGGAGCCGCCGCACGCCCCCGCGCTCGACGCGGACCTGCTGCTGGTGATGCCCGACGTCACCTGGCAGGCGTACAACCTGTACCCGGAGGACGGCAGGACCGGCGCCAGCCTCTATCACGCGTGGGACGCCGAAGGCCGGCTGCTCGGCGAGGAGGAGGCGCCCGCCACGGTCTCCTTCGACCGTCCCTACGCGGGCGCGGGGCTGCCGCTGCACGTCGGCCACGCCTACGACTTCATCCGCTGGGCGGAGCGGTACGGCTACGACCTGGCCTACGCGGACGCCCGCGATCTGCACGCCGGCCGCGTCGACCCCTCCCGGTACCGCGGCCTGGTCTTCCCCGGGCACGACGAGTACTGGTCGGTCCCGATGCGCCGCGCCGCCGAGGCCGCCAGGGACGGCGGCACCTCGCTGGTGTTCCTCTCCGCCAACTCCATGTACTGGCAGGTCGAACTGGGCCCCTCGCCGGCCGGTGAGCCCGACCGGCTGCTGACCTGCCGCAAGCGCCGCGGCGACGCCCGCGGCCGCAGCGCCCTGTGGCGGGACCTGGGCGAGCCGGAACAGCTGCTGCTGGGCGTGCAGTACGCCGGCCGCGTCCCCGAACCCGCCCCGCTCGTCGTCCGCAACGCCGACCACTGGCTGTGGGAGGCCACCGGCGCGGCCGAGGGGGACGAGATCGAGGGCCTGGTCGCGGGTGAGGCGGACCGCTACTTCCCGCGCACCGCGCTGCCCGAGTCCACCGACCGGATCCTGCTCGCGCACTCGCCGTACGAGGACGCCGACGGCCGCCGCCGCCATCAGGAGACGTCGCTGTACCGGGCACCGAGCGGCGCCTATGTCTTCGCCTCCGGCACCTTCGCCTGGTCCCCGGCGCTGGACCGTCCGCACTATGTGGACCCCCGGATCCAGCGCGCCACGGCCAACCTCCTGGACCGGATCTGCAAGCACGATTAGGTTCCGATGGGTTCCGACCTGCCCGCTCGGCCGGACCCTGTCGGGTTGCACCCTCCCTCGTGCGGGAGAATCGGGAGCTGAGCCGCCGAGTGGGGAGGACCCATGTCCGGATTCGTTGAGAAACCCGTACCCGTCCAGGTGCCGGGACTGGTGCACCTGCACACCGGTAAGGTCCGCGACCTGTACCGGAACGCGGCCGGTGAACTGGTGATGGTGGCCAGCGACCGTACGTCCGTGTACGACTGGGTGGTGCCCACCGAGGTCCCCGACAAGGGCCGGATCCTCACCCAGCTGTCGCTGTGGTGGTTCGACCAGCTCGCCGACCTGGTCCCCAACCACGTCATCTCCACCGACGTCCCGGCCGGCGCCCCCGCCGACTGGGCCGGCCGCACCATGGTCTGCAAGTCGCTGCGGATGATCCCGGTCGAGTGCGTGGCCCGCGGCTACCTCACCGGCTCCGGCCTCGTCGAGTACGACGCGCACCGCACCGTCTGCGGCCTCGCGCTCCCCGAGGGCCTCGTCGACGGCTCGGAGCTGCCCGCGCCGATCTTCACGCCCGCCACCAAGGCCGAGGTCGGTGAGCACGACGAGAACGTCTCCTACGAGGAGGCGGCCCGTCAGGTCGGCGCCGAGACCGCGGCCCTGCTGCGCCAGACGACCCTCGCGGTCTACAGCCGGGCCCGCGATGTCGCCCGGGACCGCGGCATCATCCTGGCGGACACCAAGTTCGAGTTCGGCTTCGACGGTGACGAGCTCGTCATCGGCGACGAGGTGCTCACTCCGGACTCCTCGCGCTTCTGGCCGGCCGACCAGTGGAAGCCCGGCCGGACCCAGCCGTCCTTCGACAAGCAGTTCATCCGCAACTGGCTGACGTCCCCCGCCTCCGGCTGGGACAAGAACAGCGAACTGCCCCCGCCGCCGCTGCCGCCCGAGATCATCGAGCAGTCCCGCGCCAAGTACATCGAGGCCTACGAGCGCCTCACCGGCACGACCTGGTCCTAGCGGCCGGCTGCCCCAAGTGCCCGGCCGCGCACCCCGCGGCCGGGCACCCGGGCAGCCGCGTACGACGAAGGCCGCGTACGACGAAGGCCCCGGTGGATAAATCCACCGGGGCCTTCGTTCTGCTGAGCGGACGACCAGGTTCGAACTGGCGACCTCAACCTTGGCAAGGTTGCGCTCTACCAACTGAGCTACGTCCGCATCGCGCGTGCTGTGTGCTTTGCGCGAGAGCCACTAGACCCAACCGCGCTCCCGGGCGATGCGCGCGGCCTCATGACGGTTCTCCGCGGACAGTTTCGTGGCGGCCGAGGAGAGGTAGTTGCGCACCGTTCCCTGGGACAGCGCGGCCCGCCGGGCGATCTCCGCGATCGGCGCGCCGTCGGCCGCCAGATCGAGGACCTCGGCCTCGCGGACGGTCAGCGGGGAGTCCCCGGCGCTGATCGCGTCGGCCGCCAACTCCGGGTCCACGTAACGGCCCCCGGCGTGCACGGTGCGGATGATCTCGGCCAGCCGCTGCGCCGAGACGGTCTTGGGAACGAAGCCCCTGACGCCCGCCGTCAGGGCCCGCTTCAGGTGTCCTGGACGACCGTGACCGGTCACGATCATGGTCCGGCAGCCGGGCAGCTCGGCCCGCAGGGATGTGGCGACCGCCACACCGTCGGCGCCCGGCATCTCCAGATCCAGGACCGCGACATCCGGCCGGTGCGCCCGTGCCATCGCGAGTGCCTCGGGCCCGGAGGCGGCCTCGGCGACGACGAGGATGTCGTCCTCGTAGGACAGCAGCGCGGCGAGCGCGCCGCGGATGAGGTGCTCGTCGTCGGCGAGCAGAACGCGGACGCGCGCCTCGCCGGCCTCACCGGTCCCGATCGGATGCGTCATGCGGCTCCTTCCGTGCTCTGCGAACCTACGGAGGTGGTACCGGGGGCACTGGAAGCGGCTTCCCGGCGTTGCAGCGGCACGCACGCCGTCAGCCGGAACACCCCGCCCGTGTCCGGCTCCGCGGTCAGCGTGCCGCCCAGCGCGCCGACGCGCTCGCGCAGCCCGGTCAGCCCGGTCCCCGGCGTCGTCGGAGCGGCCACGGCGGGGACGGTCACCGCTCCGTCGTTCTCCATGGTCAGTACGGCCGAGCCGGCCGGCTCGACCAGCAGCCGGATGACGCAGCTGCGCGCGTCCCCGTGCCGCAGCACGTTGGTGGTGCCCTCTCGGACCACCCAGGCGATCACGGACTGGACGGCGGGCGACAGCGTCGCCCCGTCGTCGCCCTCGGCCCGGCAGTCGACGCCCGCGGCCCGCAGCACCGACAGCGCGCCCGCCAGCTCCACCTGAAGGTCCACCGACCGGTAGCCGCGGACGACCTCGCGCACGTCGCGCTGCGACTCCCGCGCGATGCGCTGCACCTCCACCATCTGGTCGATGGCCTCGGGCCGCCCCCGCTGGGCGAGTTGGACGGCGAGTTCGCTCTTGAGCGCGATCACCGAGAGATTGCGTCCCATCACATCGTGCAGATCCCGTCCGAACCGCAGCCGCTCCTCCGCGACCGCCAGCCGCGACTGCGCCTCCCGTGCCCGGTCCAGCTCCCACACGACGACCAGGATCCAGGCGGAGCCGCGGTAGGTGAACGCCATGGCGGCGCCCCCCGCCGCCACCGCGACGGCGTAGCCGGTGGTCTCACCCGTCGGCAGTCCCGCCGCCGCCGAGCACACCGCCACCAGTGCGGCCGTACCCATCACGAGCAGCACGATCCGGCGCGGTCGGCGGATGTTCAGCACCGCGGGGCCGATCGCGAAGGCGGTGAAGCCGGAGACGATCTGGACCGCCTCGCCCCCGGGGAGCAGGGTGCCGCGCGCCCGCAGGACCACGACGACCAGCACCGCGAGGGCCGTCGTGGCGCCGGCGGCGGCGAGCAGCCGGGTCGGCCGCTCGCGCCGGCCCAGCGCCCAGTCCAGCACCCGGGACACCAGCACCGCGCACAGCACGGCCTGCCCCAGCAGCGCCCACAGGACGACGCGCGCACCGATCGGACTGTCGGAGCGCTGGACCGCGCCGAGGACCAGGAACACCTCGATCAACGCGAAGGAGTACAGCGACCACCGCGTGTAGAGCTCGAAGCGGGCCGGATCGCTGCGCCGCTCCCACCATCCCGTCAGCTTCGGCACGGTCGTCCCCCTGGGCCTGGTCAGCGACGCGGTTCCCAGCGGAACCACCGGCGTACAGCAAACACCGCGAGCGCGGTCCAGGCCACCGCGAGCCCCAGCGTGCGCAGGATTTCGCCCGCCCCGGCGCCGCCCAGCCAGCCGAACCGTACGAGGTCGGTGACGGGCGTCACGGGCAGCAGCCGGCACAGATCGTGGGCCCAGCCGGGCAGCAGTTCCACCGGTACGAAGAGCCCGGATCCGATGAGCGACACCATGAACAGCGGCAGGGTGGTCAACTGCGCCACCTCCACACTCCGGGTGAAGACGGTCGAGACGGCCGCCAGCGCGGCCAGCAGCAGCACCCCCAGCAACACGCCCGCGACGAGTAGTTCCGGCCGCCGGGGAGCCGACAGGTCCAGCAGCAGCGCACCGGTGGCGATCAGCGCCGTGCACTGCGCGAGCGCCACGGCGGCCGCCGGGAGGGCCGTCCCGGCCAGGATCTCCAGATCCGACGGTTCCCCGGTCCGCAGCCGCTTGAGCACCAGCTCCTCGCGCCGCGCCACATAGGCGGTCACCAGGTTGTAGTAGACGACGAGGAGCAGGATGACGCCGATGCCGCCGCTCATCGTCTGGGCGTTGCGGGTCAGTCCGGCTTCCCTGAGGTCGTGGGTCGGGACCACGGAACGCGTCGCCCAGACCATGCCGACCGGTAGCAGCAGCGCGGTGTACATCGCCGTCCGGTTGCGCCACAGCAAGGTGAGCTCGGCCCGGCCGAGCGCCACCAGCCGCGTACGGCTCCGGGTCCGTGGGCCCGTCGCCGGCACCGTGCCCGTTCCCTTCAGCGTTCCCGTACGCGTCGTGCTCATCGTGCGTCCCCCTTCGCGATGTCCATGAACGCCTCTTCCAGCGACGCGTGCCGCGCGTCGAGTCCGAGGAGCTGTACGTCCCTGTCGCGCGCCCACGTCAGCAGTTCCAGCAGGTCCTCCTGCAGCCGTTCGGTCCGCACCGCGATCCGGCGCCCGTCGGCGGCCGACGGGACGGACAGCGGCAGCCGGTCCGGCGTCACGCCCTCCGGCAGAGTGAAGTGGATCCGGGCCGGCCGGGCCGCCGTCACCTCGGCGGGGGTGCCGGTCGCGACGATCTGTCCGCCGCGCATGATCGCCAGCCGGTCGGCGAGGCCCTCGGCCTCCTCCAGGTAGTGCGTGGTGAGCAGGACGGTCGTGCCCCGGTCCCGCAGCTCGCGCACCAGTTGCTGGGTCTCATGGCGGCCCTCCGCGTCGAGCCCGGTGGTCGGCTCGTCCAGGAAGAGCACTTCGGGACGGCCGAGCAGCGCCATCGACAGGTCCAGGCGCCGCCGTTCACCGCCCGACAGCTGTTTGACGCGCACCTTGTGGCGGGTGCCGAGGCCCACCATCTCCAGCGCCTCGCCGACCGGCCGGGCCCCGGTCGTGCAGCCGGCCCACATACGGGCGGTTTCGGCCACCGTCAGGTCGGAAGGAAACCCGCCCTCCTGGAGCATTACGCCCATCCGCGGCCGCACCAGCGCCCGCTCCCGGTAGGGATCGTGCCCCAGCACCCTGACCTGCCCGCCGCTCGGCCTGGCCAGCCCCTCCAGCACCTCGACGGTGGAGGTCTTGCCCGCCCCGTTGGTCCCCAGCAGCGCGAAGAGCTCGCCGCGCGCCACCGTGAACGTCACTCCGCGTACCGCCTCGAATTGACCGTCATATCGGCGGCGCAATCCGGCGACATCGATCACCTTCTCGTGCGTGTCCCCGCTGTACGTGTCCATATATCCAGCGTTCCGCCGGCCGGGACGTGCGGGCAGTGCGCGGTGTCATCGGCATTGATGACGAATGTCATGAAGCGCCCGTGTCGCCGACGCGAAGAAGGCCGAAACAATGAAGTCCCCGGTCGGAGATCCGACCGGGGACTTCATTGAACTGAGCGGACGACCAGGTTCGAACTGGCGACCTCAACCTTGGCAAGGTTGCGCTCTACCAACTGAGCTACGTCCGCACCGCGCTGTTGCGCAGGACTACTCTACCCGATCCATTGGACCGGTCAGAACAGTCAGAGCGGGTGACAGGGATCGCACACTGCGCCTCCCCCCTGGAAGGGGGGCGCTCTACTACTGAGCTACACCCGCGTGACTATCGACGACCTGGTCTTTCGACCCTGCCCTCGGCGTGCTCCAAACAGTAGCGGAACACAGGGGGTGCCTGTCCAGTCGGTAGGGCGCAAGATCACGGACGGACGCCCTCCGGCTCAACTCGCTTCGTTGAACGCCTCGTAGACCTTCTTCGGGATGCGGCCGCGCGGCGGCACGTCGAAGCCGTTGGACCGGGCCCACGCGCGCACCGCGGCCGGGTCGGGCGCGACGGCCGTGCGCTTGTAGACCTTTCCCGAGCGGGCGTGCTTCCGGCCGGCGCCGACATACGGCGACAGGGCGCTCCGCAGCTTGTCGGCATTGACCGCCGACAGGTCGATCTCGAAGGACTTTCCGTCGATCCCGAAAACGATCGTCTCCGCTGCCTCGCCGCCGTCGAGATCGTCGGAGAGGCTGACCACTACGCGCTGCGCCATGGGTGTCGGTCCTTTCGTGCGGAATCGGCTTCTGCCGGCCTCCTGGCTACCACTGATCAACGACTGATCTGCGGCTGAGCTGGGTCGATGCGATGAAGCCGACAAGTCGGGGACAATAAGTTTTCATTTGTACGATGCCATGCATTACGTCGGGAAGCCGGAGGATTATTCCTCCGCGTGTCCCGTCGCAATCGGGACCCTACGTTTCTTGAAACGCATCCCCTAGAGAATCGCACGGCCGATACTTAAACGTGATGAGCGTCAACCGGCGGAGAACAGGATATCTACCCGCGTAGATTTTTGCGACGGGTACGCTGAAGTCACTTCACGCACCACCACAACACCGGGAGTGCCAGTGGCACGCGTCGTAGTCGACGTCATGCTCAAGCCGGAGATCCTCGACCCCCAGGGCCAGGCGGTGCACCGTGCACTGCCGCGTCTCGGGTTCGAAGGGATCGCGGACGTCCGCCAGGGAAAGCGCTTTGAACTCGAGGTCGAGGGGCCGGTCGACGACGCCGCCCTCGCCCGCATCCGGGAGATGGCCGAAACCTTCCTTGCCAACACCGTCATCGAGGACTTCTCCGTGAAGGTGGAGTCGTGACCGCACGCGTCGGCGTCGTCACCTTCCCCGGAACGCTCGACGACCGCGACACCCAGCGCGCGATCCGCGTCGCCGGTGCCGAGCCGGTGCCGCTGTGGCACCGCGACAAGGACCTCCACCAGGTCGACGCGGTCGTCCTGCCCGGCGGTTTCTCCTACGGCGACTACCTGCGGGCCGGCGCGATCTCGCGCTTCTCCCCCGTCATGGAGTCGGTCATCGCGGGCGCCAGGGACGGTCTTCCGGTCCTCGGCATCTGCAACGGCTTCCAGGTGCTGACCGAATCGCACCTGCTGCCCGGCGCGATGCTCCGCAACAACCACCTGCACTTCATCTGCCGCGACCAGAAGCTGCGGGTGGAGAACGCGGACACCGCCTGGACCGCCGATTACTCGGCCGGCCAGGAGATCTCCATCCCGCTGAAGAACATCGACGGCCGCTATGTGGCCGACGAGCGGACGCTGGACGAACTGGAAGCCGAGGGCCGCGTGGTCTTCCGCTACCTCGACGTCAATCCCAACGGCTCGCTGCGCGACATCGCCGGCATCTCCAACGCCGCGGGAAACGTCGTCGGCCTCATGCCGCACCCCGAGCACGCCGTCGAGCCGCTGATCGGCACCGGTCGCACCGACGGTCTGGGATTCTTCACCTCGATCCTGAAGAAGCTGGTCACCGCATGACCCTCGATACCGTCACGAACGCCGAAAAGACCCCCGAGGCCGACCAGCCCTGGGCCGAACTCGGCCTCAAGCCCGACGAGTACGCGCGCATCCGCGAGATCCTCGGCCGCCGCCCGACCGGCGCCGAACTCGCGATGTACTCCGTCATGTGGTCCGAGCACTGCTCGTACAAGAGCAGCAAGGTCCACCTGAAGCAGTTCGGCGAGAAGGCCCCCGAGAACGACGCCATGCTCGTCGGCATCGGCGAGAACGCCGGCGTCGTCGACGTCGGCCAGGGCTACGCGGTCACCTTCAAGGTCGAGTCGCACAACCACCCCTCGTACATCGAGCCCCACCAGGGCGCGGCCACCGGCATCGGCGGCATCGTCCGCGACATCCTCGCGATGGGTGCCCGGCCGGTCGCGGTCATGGACCCGCTGCGCTTCGGTGCCGCGGACCACCCCGACACCAAGCGCGTACTGCCCGGCGTCGTGTCCGGCATCGGCAGCTACGGCAACTGTCTGGGCCTGCCGAACATCGGTGGCGAGGTCGTCTTCGACGCCTGCTACCAGGGCAACCCGCTCGTCAACGCGCTCTGCGTCGGCGTCATGAAGCACGAGGACATCCACCTCGCCAAGGCGTCCGGCGCCGGCAACAAGGTCATCCTCTACGGCGCCCGCACCGGCGGCGACGGCATCGGCGGCGTCTCGGTCCTCGCCTCGGAGACCTTCGACGACGCCAAGCCCAGCAAGCGCCCCGCCGTCCAGGTCGGCGACCCGTTCCAGGAGAAGCTCCTCATCGAGTGCACCCTGGAGATCTTCAAGGCCGACCTCGTCGACGGCATCCAGGACCTCGGCGGCGCGGGCCTGTCCTGCGCCACCTCCGAGCTGGCCTCGGCCGGCTCCGGCGGCATGCGCGTCGAACTCGACACCGTCCACCTGCGCGACTCCTCCCTCTCGCCCGAGGAAATCCTCATGAGTGAGTCCCAGGAGCGCATGTGCGCGATCGTCGAGCCCGGCAAGGTCGCGCGCTTCCTCGAGATCTGCGAGAAGTGGGACGTCATCGCCACCGTCATCGGTGAGGTCACCGACGGCGAGCGGCTGGAGATCTTCTGGCACGGCGAGCAGATCGTCGACGTCCCGCCGCGCACCGTCGCCCACGAGGGCCCGGTCTACGACCGCCCGTACGCCCGTCCGTCCTGGCAGGACGCCCTCCAGGCCGACGACGCGAACAAGCTCGCCCGCCCGGCGGGCGGTGACGAACTGCGCCGCCAGGTGCTGGCCCTCGTCTCGTCGCCGAACCAGGCGTCGAAGTCCTGGATCACGGACCAGTACGACCGGTTCGTGCAGGGCAACACGGTGCTGTCGCACCCCGAGGACTCGGGCATGGTCCGCATCGACGAGGACACCAACCTCGGCGTCGCCATCGCCACCGACGGCAACGGCCGCTTCACCAAGCTCGACCCGTACACCGGCGCGCAGCTCGCGCTGGCGGAGGCGTACCGCAACGTCGCCGCCACCGGCGCCAAGCCGCTCGCCATCTCGGACTGCCTCAACTTCGGTTCCCCCGAGGACCCGGACGTCATGTGGCAGTTCGCCGAGGCCACCCGCGGTCTGGCCGACGGCTGTCTGATCCTGGGCACCCCGGTCACCGGCGGCAACGTTTCGCTCTACAACCAGACCGGTGACGTCGCCATCCACCCGACCCCCGTGGTCGCGGTGCTCGGCGTCATCGACGACGTCAACCGCCGTACGCCGATGGCGTTCGCGGAAGAGGGCCAGCTCCTCTACCTCCTCGGTGACACCAAGGAAGAACTGGGCGGTTCCGCCTGGTCCGAGGTCGTCCACAGCCACCTCGGCGGCCTGCCGCCCGCGGTGGACCTGGAGCGCGAGCGGCTGCTCGGCGAGATCCTCATCGCCGGCTCCCGCGACGGCATGATCGACGCAGCGCACGACCTCTCGGACGGTGGCCTCATCCAGGCCGTCACCGAGTCGTGCCTGCGCGGCGGCAAGGGCGCCCGGATCGTCGTCCCGGACGACCTCGACCCGTTCGTCTTCCTCTTCAGCGAGTCGGCCGGCCGCGCGGTCGTCGCCGTCCCGCGCAGCGAGGAGCTCCGCTTCAACGACATGTGCGGCGCGCGAGGCCTCCCGGCCGCGCGCATCGGTGTCGTGGACGGCGAGACGATCGAGATCCAGGACCAGTTCACGATCCCGCTGAGTGAGCTGAAGCAGGCGCACGAGGCGACGATCCCGGCTCTGCTGGCCTGAGACCGCCTCTCGGCTCGGCCCCGGCTCCTCTTCCGAGGAGCCGGGGCCGAGCCGTTCGCATGCCTGCCGGCGCCTGCCAGGGCCTGTCAGGATGGCCGGGATGACGACGATTCTCGCGTTCCATGCCCATCCGGACGACGAGGTGCTGCTCACCGGCGGCACGCTGGCGCGGCTGGCCGCGGAGGGTCACCGGGTGGTCGTGGCCGTCGCCTGCGACGGGATCATGGGCGAGGCGACCCGCCCGGACGGCACCCTGCGCCTGGACGAACTGCGGGCGAGCGCCGCGCTGCTGGGCGTCGCCCGCGTGGTGCACCTCGGATACGCCGACAGCGGCCACGGCCCCCTGCTGTTCCCGGACCCACCGGACCGCGTGCGCTTCGCCCGCGCGGACGTGGACGAGGCCGCGTCGAAGCTCGCGGAGCTGTTGAGTGAGGAGCGGGCCGACGTCCTGCTCAGCTACGACGCCCAGGGCGGCTACGGCCACCGCGACCACGTCCGGGTCCACGAAGTGGGCGCGCGGGCGGCCCGGTTGACGGGCACCCGCGTCCTGGAGGCGACGCTGCCGCGCGAGCCCATCGACCGGGTGTTCCGTGCGCTGCGCCTCCTCCGGGTGCCGGTCCGCTACGACCCGGAGGTGATGCGCACGTCCTTCACCCCGCGAGCGGCGATCACCCACAGCATCAACGTCCGCCCCTACGCCCAGCAAAAGCGCGCCGCCCTCGCCGCCCACCGATCCCAAGCGGGAGAGGGCAAAGGCCGCTCGTCGGCACTGTTCCGCCTACTGATCCGCCTCCCGGCACCGATCTTCGGACTGGTGTTGGGGAGAGAGTGGTTCGTCGAGGCGGGGGCGCCGCCGGGGCCGGGGAGGAGCGGGGACCTGTTGGGGGCCGGTAGGGGCTGAGGTCAGAGCGATACCGAGTGCTTTTCCACGGCGGCAACCAGGGCGGGCGGTGCCCCACCGATGACGTGTTCTTCGTTCGGGTCGTACTCCCAGCACCAATTCATCCGGCCACTGCCGCGCGTGCCTCTTCGGTCAAGGCGACGATTTCGTCCATGGCCGCACGCCAGGCTGGATCTTCTCTGGGGAGAGTCTGAGCCGCTCGCTCCGCCTTGCGCCGCCGCTCGGAGAGGTCCGGGCGACGCTCGATTTCGACTTCGCCTGACCAGATCAGCAGCCACATCCGAATAGGGCCGAGCGCGTCGTGCTGGGCAGCCATGGAGAACGCTTCGTTCTTCTGGCGCTCCATCTCCTCCAGCCGGTGCGGTGCGATCCGGGCGAGGGCGACCCGTAGAGCGTCAGGGGTTCGCTCGGGCCTGGGGATCAGCTCTCCGCCAGGGTGCTCGGGCTGCGTACTCATGGTCGTCTCCTCGGGTCGCACGAGCCACGGTACGCCAGCCAGAATCGTCGGAGCGGGAGGAACCGTCGCCTCCGTGAGGAGCCTCGGACTCCAAGGTTGTACCGGTCACGCTCAGCTCGCCGCACGATTTTCGGCGACGTTACCCCGAAGGAAAAGCACTCCAGAGCCTGAACCCGGGCCACGAACGACTGGTTGAGACCCGGACGGCGCGGCTCGGTCTGTGCGTGGGGAGAGAACGAAGGGGTGGGGAAGGGCGTGCCTGCTGGCGACGGCAGTGCGTATTGCTCCGGCGGTTCTTCGTGGCACGGCGGGTGGGTGGCTGAGGTCAGATACGGAGTGCTCCTCTGCGGCGCTGCGCACCTTGACCGGGCGGAGGGGGAAGCCCGGCGCTGCGCGCCTGCCAGCGAGGCGGTCCGCTGCGCTCCCCTTGGCGGGTGGTGGGCCGGTCGCGGCCGGAGGTGCCCTGGGGGTGGGGCGTTTGAGGGGCCTTCGCAGGGGGCCGGGTTCGCTTCGCGCCCCGGGCATGGCGCATGGGGGCGTGGTGGATTCAGGCGCGCCGCAGTTGGCGGGCTCTCGGACGGTGCCGGGCTCGCTTCGCGCCCCGGGCGGGGTGGTGGGCCGTGCGGTGCGCCTCCGGTTGACGTTCTGATCCGCTCTTCTCCCGGCGAAGTGGGGTGGCTGTGACACATGGTGTTCCGTGGGACCTGTGAGGTGGTTTTTGAGTTGATGTGGATCACTAAGGGCGGTCAAAACTCAACATGCCGGGGCTGCGGCCACACAGTTCGTTCCCTTTGAGAGCGGCCGGAGTTCGAGAGGCGGGGTGCGCCCCAACCCGCCGGGCCGTGCTGCCTCGTCGGCCGCAGCTCCCCTCCACCCCGCCCGGAGCGCAGCGGACCGGAATCCCTCCGCCTCGCCGGGCCGCGCAACGGACCGCTTCCCTGGCAGGCGCGCAGCGCCGGGGCCTCCCCTCCGCCCGGTCAAGGTGCGCAGCGCCGCAGAAGAGCACTTCGCACTGCTCTGACCTCAGCCACCGCCCGCCCGTTCCGGTTACGCGGCAGCGGACCCCGCCGCGATGTCCGCCCACACGAGCTTCCCCGCGAGCCCGAAGGGCTCCTCCCCGAGCAGGTGGCACCCCCACGCCGCCGCGAGCCCGGTGACCAGCCACATGCCGCGCCCGTGTTCGGCCTCGTCCGTGACGGACAGGAACTCCGGCTTCGCGGGACTGGTGTCCCACACCCCGAGCCGCAGGTTTCTCTCCCGCCAGTGCAGTCGCAGACTGACCGGCCCGCTGGAGTGCTCCAGCGCGTTCGCGACGAGTTCGGCCGCGACGAGCTGCGCCACTTCGATCATCGGCGCCAGCCCGTACGCGTTGAGCACCGCTCTGAGCGTGCAGCGCGCGATGCCGGCGCCGCGCAGGTCGTGCGGGATCTGGAGCGAGTAGTCCCACTCGTCGTCGGCGCCCGCGCCCTCACCGGGCGGGGTTCGAGGGGGTTCGTCCTTCGCGTTCATGCGGCTCTCCGAACGGTTCTGGGAAACGCCCCCATGCGGTGGCCTGTCGCCCTTCCCGTGCCGGAGGCATGGGTGTAGCGATGCGCTGCCGTCTGATTGCGAGCGTGCGCCGTGTGATGGACGCATCACCGAAGGTAGGGGGCATGTATGCTCCGTGGCAAGTTTGCGGACGGGGGATCAAGTGTTCTGGTGGCAGGCCGACTTGGGCGCACGGGACACTTGGACGAGCAGGAGAGGAAGGTGCCATGCCCGCAAGGGACGTCCCCACCGCACGTCAGGTACGGCTCGGAACCGAGCTCCGAAAGATGCGCGACAGGGCAGGCAAGACCGCCCGGGAGGCCGCCGGGCTGCTCGGCAACGACCAGGCGAAGATCTCGCACATGGAATCCGGCCGGATCGGCATCAGCGAGGAGCGGATCCGCCGCTTGGCGGCGTTCTATTCGTGCGACGACGAGACGCTGATCGACGCGCTCTGTGCCATCGCCAAGGAGCAGCGCGGCCAGGGCTGGTGGGACGAGTACCGGGGCGTCCTGCCGCCCGGTTTCGTCGACATAGCGGAACTGGAACATCACGCCACGTACCTGAGGTCGCTCCAGGCGCTCACTCTGCCGGGGCTCTTCCAGACCGAGGACTACGCCCGCACGATTTTCGCCGGTGGCATTCCGCGCATGCCCGAATCAGAGGTCGCTGTCCGGGTGGAGCACCGTTTGCGACGGAGAGCGATCTTCCAGCGTGCTTCGCCGCCCTCGTACGAAGCGATCATCCACGAGGCCGCGCTGCGCATGAGGTTCGGTGGCGCGCAGATCACATCCGCGCAGCTCGAACACCTTCTGGAGGTCGCCCACTGGCCCACGGTGACGGTGCGAGTCATTCCGTTCACCAACGAGACGTTCATCGAGGCGACGCAGACCGTGCTCTATGCGGGCGGGATCGCCGCCGAGCTCGACACTGTTCAGATCGACAGTCCCTTCGGCGGGTACTTCCTGGACTCGGAGGCCCAACTCGACAAATATCGGGCCTTCTTCAACGCTGGCGAGAAGGCGTCGCTCGACCCGAAGAAGTCGATCTCGTTCATCCGACAGATTGCACGGGAACTGCGAGACTGACCGGCATGACCTCATCGTTGCAGTGGCAGAAGTCCTCCTTCTCGGGAGCCGGCGGCGAGAACTGCGTAGAGCTGGCGGCCGCCGTCAACGGAACCGTCCTCCTCCGGGAAAGCGAAGCGCCCGGCGTTGTCCTCTCCACCACCCCCGCCCGCTTCGCGGCCTTCCTCGACGTCCTCAAGGCCGGCGGATCCGCCCCCGCCGCCCCGTAATCCCGCGGGAGCGTGGTTGGGTGGCGGCGGACGGATTCCGTACGTACGCACGAGGGGCTGGGCCATGTTCGAGTACAAGGTTGTTTCGTTCCGCGAATCGCTGATCGGTGACGCGCTGGACGGCGACAAGTTGGAGAAGACGCTCAACAAGCACGCCGGTGACGGCTGGGCGCTGAAGTCGATCACCGCAGCCGACGTCAAGGGCCGCATCGGCCCCGGCGCCGTCGAGGGTCTGCTGCTGACCTTCGAGCGCCCCCGCCAGGGCTGAGTCCGGGGCCGGGCCCCGGGCGGTGAAAGCCCGGGGACAACCCGGGGGGAGCCCCATAGGCTCGGAGGCATGACGTCAGCCGGTCGCCGTGCCCGTAGTTATGACCCTGCCAGGACGCGGGCCGCGCTCGTCGCACAGGTGGGGGCGGTGCGGGCGGCGGTGCGATCGCTCACGGACGAGCAGCTGACCAGGCCCTCCGGGCTGCCCGGGTGGGATGTGCGGCTGCTGGTGGCGCACATCGTGCGGCAGATCGACGCCGTCGGGTCGCTGCTCGGTGAGCCCGTGCCGGATCCGGTGCCTCCGGTCACCGGGTTGTCGGTGTGGGCGGTGTCCACCGCCGCCATCGCGGACCGGCTGGACGCGTCGACGCGGGAGACCGCCGCCGGCATCACCGACGTCAAGGACGCGCTCGACGCGGCCGCCGAGCGGATCGAGCCCTTCCTGGACGAGGCGGTCCGGGCGGACCGGATCGTTCCGCATGTGTTCGGGGCGATGCGGGCGCTGGACATGACCGTCACCCGGCTCGTGGAGCTGGTGGTGCACGGCGACGATCTGGCGCGCGCCACCGGTGTGGAGGTGGTGCACGACCGGCAGGCCGTCGCGGCCGTCACCCGGCTGCTGGCCGACGCGCTGGCGGTCAAGGCGCCCGGGAACTCCGTCGAGGTCCGCATTCCACCGTATGCGGCCGTTCAGTGCGTGGAGGGGCCCCGGCACACCCGGGGCACGCCGCCGAACGTCGTCGAGACCGATCCCCTGACGTGGATCCGGCTCGCCACCGGCCGGACCGACTGGAAGACCGCGCTCCACGCCGCCGCCGTCTCGGCGAGCGGGGAGCGGGCCGATCTCGGTCCCTATCTCCCGGTCCTCGGCTGAGCCACCCCACCGGTCTCCCGGTCCTCGGCTGAGCCGCCATCGGCGCTCGGCTGAGCGGGTCCGCAGGACCCCCGTCCCCACCACCCCGTAGTGGGGTGCTCACACGGTGTCCGCTCAGGGCCCGTAAAGCACGTGATCCTCGCCTCACCTGCGGTGAGACACCCGTGGTCACACCCGTGATCGCGGGGTTCGCGGTCCGTCGCCCGTTCGGACGCGGGTCGAATCTGCCTTAGACTCGCTGTGTGCCTCGTGGTGATGGACGACTCAACCACGACCTGCTCCCCGGCGAGAAGGGCCCCCAGGACGCTTGCGGCGTCTTTGGTGTCTGGGCCCCCGGCGAAGAGGTCTCCAAGCTCACCTATTTCGGTCTGTACGCCCTGCAGCACCGCGGACAGGAGTCCGCGGGCATCGCTGTGAGCAATGGCTCCCAGATCCTGGTCTTCAAGGACATGGGGCTTGTTTCCCAGGTCTTCGACGAGACCTCCCTCGGCTCTCTGACCGGCCATATCGCCGTCGGTCACGCCCGCTACTCGACCACCGGTGCCTCGGTGTGGGAGAACGCCCAGCCCACCTTCCGTGCCACCGCCAACGGGTCGATCGCGCTCGGTCACAACGGCAACCTGGTCAACACGGCGGAGCTCGCCGAGATGGTCGCCGACCTGCCCCAGGGCAATGGCCGGGCCACGCGGGTGGCCGCCACCAACGACACCGACCTGGTGACAGCGCTGCTGGCCGGACAGGTCGACGAGGACGGCAAGCCGCTCTCCGTCGAACTCGCCGCCGGCAAGGTGCTGCCTCTGGTCAAAGGTGCTTTCAGCCTTGTCTTCATGGACGAGCACACGCTGTACGCGGCGCGTGACCCGCAGGGCATCCGCCCGCTGGTGCTCGGCCGGCTGGAGCGCGGCTGGGTCGTCGCCTCGGAGTCCGCCGCCCTCGACATCTGCGGTGCCAGCTTCGTCCGGGAGATCGAGCCCGGCGAACTGATCGCGATCGACGAGAACGGTCTGCGGACCACCCGGTTCGCGGAGGCCAAGCCCAAGGGCTGCATCTTCGAGTACGTGTACCTGGCGCGCCCTGACACCGACATCGCGGGCCGGAACGTCTATCTGTCCCGGGTGGAGATGGGCCGCAAGCTCGCCGCCGAGGCCCCCGTCGAAGCCGATCTGGTGATACCGACTCCGGAGTCCGGCACGCCGGCCGCCGTCGGCTACGCCGAGGCGAGCGGGATCCCGTACGGCACCGGCCTGGTCAAGAACTCGTACGTCGGCCGGACCTTCATCCAGCCGTCGCAGACCATCCGGCAGCTGGGTATCCGGCTCAAGCTGAACCCGCTCAAGGACGTCATCCGCGGCAAGCGCCTGATCGTCGTGGACGACTCGATCGTCCGCGGCAACACCCAGCGCGCGCTGGTGCGGATGCTCCGTGAGGCGGGGGCCGCCGAGGTCCACATCCGGATCTCGTCGCCGCCGGTCAAGTGGCCGTGCTTCTTCGGCATCGACTTCGCGACCCGCGCCGAACTGATCGCCAACGGCATGTCCGTCGAGGAGATCGGCAAGTCGCTGGGCGCGGACTCGCTCGCGTACATCTCGCTGGACGCGATGGTCGAGGCGACGACGATCGCCAAGCCGAACCTGTGCCGCGCCTGCTTCGACGGTGTCTACCCGATGGATCTGCCCGACCCGGAGCTGCTCGGCAAGCAGCTCCTGGAGAGCGAGCTGGCCGGTGGCACCGACGCCGCCGACGCGCTGCGCCGTCCGTAGTCGGGCAAACTCGGACTACTGCCGTGACGCTCCACCCCGGGAGCCGGCGCCCGTGAAACCGGCTCCCCTGATCGCCGCCCCGGCGATCGCACCGCATCTACTCGACGACGTGAAAGTTCCCAGCCATGCCTGAGAATACCGGCGCCAGCTACGCCTCCGCCGGCGTGGACATCGAAGCGGGCGACCGCGCTGTGGGCCTGATGAAGCAGTGGGTCAAGAAGGCCACCCGGCCCGAGGTCGTGGGCGGCCTCGGCGGGTTCGCCGGACTCTTCGACGCCTCCGCGCTCAAGCGCTACGAGCGGCCGCTGCTCGCCTCCGCCACGGACGGCGTCGGCACGAAGGTCGACATCGCCCGCCGGATGGGCGTCTACGACACGATCGGCCACGACCTGGTCGGCATGGTCGTGGACGACCTGGTCGTGTGCGGCGCCGAGCCGCTCTTCATGACCGACTACATCTGTGTCGGCAAGGTCTACCCGGAGCGGGTCGCGGCGATCGTCAAGGGCATCGCCGAGGGCTGTGTCCTGGCCGGCTGCGCGCTGGTCGGCGGCGAGACCGCCGAGCACCCGGGCCTGCTGGGCCCGGACGACTTCGACGTCGCGGGCGCCGGTACCGGTGTGGTCGAGGCCGACGAGGTGCTGGGCGCGGATCGTATCCGTTCGGGTGACGCGGTGATCGCGATCGAGTCGTCGGGACTTCACTCCAACGGGTACTCGCTGGTGCGCCACGTCTTCTTCGACCGGGCCGGCTGGGAGCTGGACCGGGACGTTCCGGAGTTCGGCCGGACCCTCGGCGAGGAGCTGCTGGAGCCGACCAAGATCTACTCGCTGGACTGCCTGGCGCTCACCCGGCTCGCCCCGGTGCACGCGTTCTCGCACATCACCGGCGGCGGTCTGGCCAACAACCTGGGCCGCGTGATCCCGGACCACCTGCACGCCACCGTCGACCGTTCGACCTGGCGGCCGGACCCGGTCTTCACCACCGTCGGTGAGCTGGGCGGGGTGGAGCGGCTGGAGCTGGAGAAGACGCTGAACATGGGCGTCGGCATGATCGCCGTCGTGCCGCAGGACTCGGTGGATGTGGCGCTCGCCACTCTCGCCGACCGCGGTGTGGAGGCATGGGTGAGTGGCGAGGTCGTCGAACGCGGTGACCACGCCGAGGCCGTGACCCTGACCGGCGACTACGCGAAGTAGCCAGGTCCGGGCGCCTGGGGTCTGTCCAGCGGACAGGCCCTAGGCACCATGGGCCATGACGAAACCCGGTCCGGGGCGGGCCCCGGACCGGGTCTGTAGAAGTGCAGCGTCAAGAGTGACGACGTTGCGGCGAGGGCTCGGAGTCCTCGTCGTCGTCATCATCGTTGTAACGACTCGCGTACTGTGCGTACGGATCGTCGTCGTCGTTCTCGTCGTCATCGTCCACAACAGGCTCCGGCGGAAGTACCGGAAGTGGTGACGATGCGCCCAGCTCGTCGGCCAGACGTGTCAGATCTGTACCGCCGCTGTTGTACTTCAGCTGGCGGGCGACCTTCGTCTGCTTGGCCTTGGCCCGGCCGCGCCCCATGGCTCGACCCCCTCAACGGCGGGGCTCGATGGCCCCGAGTCTTGACACGCGTTCATGAATCGGAGCGGTCTCTCCGGGGAGGGACCGGTCCGTAGGCCCTCAACGGTACCTGCTTCCGGAGCCGCACGGTACGTCGCCCGCACGACGCGCGTCGGAGCGGGAGCCGAAGTGGGCCCTGTACTGGCTGGTCAGCCGTGATTTTACCCGGTTCTAGCGCGAACTTGCTATCGCGTCGTGCGTTCGGTCACCCACCGCGTCAGCGGGTGGACCACCGGGCCGTTCCGGGGGAGATCACCGGGCGGGCGCCTGCCCCCCGCCCCGCGCCCCGGCGCCCCCCCGCCGCACACCAGGTGAGCGGCGGGTGACCGGCGGGTAAGTGGCTGAAATCAGCCTGCCTCGGGACGCAGCCAGTCGGCGGCCGGGGTCCGGTCCGCGATGCGCTGCTCGGCGAGCCGGTCCGCGGCGGCGGCCGGCGGAATGCCGTCGGTCCGCGCGCGGTCGAAAATGGCGGCGGTGGTGTCGAAAATCTTCGTCGCCTTGGCCTTGGCCCGGTCGAAGTCGAAGCCGTGCAGCTCATCCGCGACCTGGATCACGCCACCGGCGTTCACCACGTAGTCGGGCGCGTAGAGGATCCCGCGGTCGGCGAGGTCCTTCTCGACGCCCGGGTGGGCGAGCTGGTTGTTGGCCGCGCCGCACACGATGGTGGCGGTGAGGGCCGGCACGGTCTCGTCGTTCAGCGCGCCGCCGAGCGCGCAGGGCGCGTAGACGTCGAGCGGGGTCCGGATCAGGACATCGGCGTCGGAGACGGCGCTGATCTGCGGGTGGCGGGCGCGGATCCGGTCGACGGCGTCGGCGCGGACGTCGGTGATCACGACCTCGGCACCGTCCTCGATCAGGTGCTCCACCAGGTGGTGGCCGACCTTGCCGACGCCGGCGATGCCGACCCGGCGGCCGCGCAGCGTGGGCTCGCCCCACTGGCTGCGGGCGGCGGCCCGCATGCCCTGGAAGACACCGAAGGCGGTCAGCACGGAGGAGTCGCCGGCGCCGCCGTTCTCGGGGGAGCGGCCGGTCGTCCAGCGGTTCTCGCGGGCGACGACGTCCATGTCGGCCACGTAGGTGCCGACATCGCAGGCGGTGACGTAACGGCCGCCGAGCGAGGCCACGAAACGGCCGTAGGCGAGCAGGAGTTCTTCGCTCTTGATCGCTTCCGGATCACCGATGATCACGGCCTTGCCGCCACCGTGGTCGAGGCCGGCCAGAGCGTTCTTGTACGACATGCCGCGGGAGAGGTTGAGGGCGTCGAGCGCGGCCTCTTCGTCGGTCGCGTAGTCGTAGAAGCGGGTACCGCCGAGGGCCGGGCCCAGAGCGGTGGAGTGGAGCGCGATGACGGCCTTGAGGCCGCTGGCACGGTCCTGGCAGAAGACGACTTGCTCGTGTCCGCCCTGTTCCGACCGGAACAGTTTGGAGACGACGCTGGAAGTCTGAAGAACGTCGGTCACGGTGGTGACTCCTGCAGTCCAGAGGTTGCCCTCCGTGCGGGTGGGGAGGGCCGGTTGGCGCAAGCGTATTGCCCGCAGGCGGCCCGTACGGCCGTAGGGCCCGGCCGGGTGATCGCCAACGGCCTCCGCTGCGCACGGTACGTCCTCCCGAGCACCGCTCCGGGCCGCGCCGTAGCGGGCCGCGGCCGCCGGAAGGCACTCTGAGGGAACGCGGAAAGAGCGCGGAAAAAAGTGGACGAGGGTGTTCCGGAGCTGTGCGGAACGACACTCCGGAGGACCCCTCGGCCGGCGCCGGCCCCCCGGACGGGCACAGTGCTGTGGATCACCCCCACCGCGGGCCGGAGCGTGGGACGATTCGGGTGAGAGCCGGTCACGAGGGAGCGGGTGTGGGCTTGTCGTCGGTGCTGGTCCCGTACGCGGCGTATCTGCGGGTCTACGAGCCGCTGGCGGCGTTCCCCGAGCCCGAACGCACCCACTGGTACCGGTATGCGGCCGCGGGCGACGTGCGGACCGCACAGGACGAGCTGCGGCAGTCGCTGGCCGACCTGCTGCCGGTCCCGCCGGTGGCCGTCCCGGTGCACGAGAGCCGCGACGCCTTCGTGGCCGTCGTCAACGGCGTGACGCACATCTGCCCCTGGCGTACCCGGCTGCGCGGCTGGCTGGCGCTGGACGCCCTCTCCGAGCAGCTTCCGGAGATCGTGCTGGACGCCGTGCTGCCCGCCGTGGTGCGCGCGCAGGCCGAGGCGGACCACGAGGCATGGCGGGAGCGCAACCCGGACGCCCGGCCGTGGATCCGCTCAGCGACCTGGCACGTACCGGTCCGCTGGTTCGCCCTGTTCGGCGATGACGAGCGGGAGTACGAGCCGGCCGGGCTCGGCGAGTCCAAGGAGCCGCTGATGCGGTACCGGACGCCGATGGTGCAGGCCCGCCGCCGGGTGGCGCGCGGGCTGCGGGTGCTCAAGGACGCGCTGGAGGAAGGCCCGCTGATCGACGGCCTGATCGACGTGGGCCGCTGGCTCGAGGAGTTCCACCCGCGTTCCATGGTCGAGCTGGACTACGGCGGCCTGGTGCACGCGATCCCCGAGGCGGATCTCGCGGAGGACCGGTCGGCCGCCGATGTGGCCGAGGGTCTGGCCGCGCTCAAGGACGGGTCGGGAGCGGCCGCCTCCGAGGCGTACGAGCGGCTCACCGAGCGCTGGCGGACCATCCGCGAACTGCAGTTCGCGAGCTGACGCCGGCGGCTGCCGACGCGCCGCCGGAGGGCCGGGGACGTTGGTCCCGATCCGGGCCATTGGCTCAAGCGTGACGGAGAGCACGTAACTGGACTCTTGCGGACATCCCTACCGGTCGTGCCAATATGGGACAACGAGTCCTGGAAGAGCTTATTCCGTCCAGCAATGGGCGGGTTGTCCGGTATTGCATATCTTGAGGGTGGGGATGGGGCTGGTGATCCAGCTGTGACTGATCGTCACTCTGGAGTGACTGTCCGTTATGGCATGGTCCATCGGCTTCCGTAGAGCTTGAACCCCTGAGAGGGCAATTCCATCGGTTTGGCCGACGAGGCTGGACGGATGGTGTAGTTGTAGTGCCGAGGACAAGCCGTTCGTCCTATTACCGACTCGGCCCGCGTCCGCCATTTCGGGCAACACGGGTCAAGGTGCAGAATTTAGAGGAAGAACCGCGCTGGTTCGGTTCTCTCGAGGAGGCCGCTCATGACCGCTCGCACCCCTGATGCCGAGCCGCTGCTGACCCCCGCTGAGGTCGCCACGATGTTCCGCGTGGACCCGAAGACGGTCACACGGTGGGCCAAGGCTGGGAAGCTCACGTCCATCCGCACGCTCGGCGGGCACCGCCGCTACCGCGAGGCGGAGGTCCGCGCACTTCTGGCGGGCATTCCGCAGCAGCGCAGCGAGGCCTGACTAGCCCTTACATGCCCTTTAGGGCCGTCTTATGGGGCCCCCACCCCATAAGTCACCTGCTCCACCAGCTCCACGGGCTCCCTGCCCCCATCGGGGACGCCACAAGGACACAGAAGGTCGCATCGGACTCCGCCGGGTCCGATGCGATCTTTTTTGTGCTCCCAGGGGCCCTTGGGGGGCGCCACGAGGCCACTGAGGGGGCGTTGCGGGACGTTGCGGGGCTTTCGCGGGCAGTTGCGCCGGGCGGCGCGGCCGGCCGTACGCGCGCCTCTGTGGGGTCTGCTGTGGAGTCTTGTGGGCATCTTGCGCGGACCTGTCGGTGCCGACCGATGCGCATCGCGGGCAGATCGGGCACAGGTGCAATTGCACATATTAAATTGACACCCCCCAGAAGGGGGTCGAGTTCCCCACGTCTTGGAAATCTTTGGGTGACGCCCGTCACATGCACGGGTCTTGTGGCTGCTCAGATCCTTGCGGTAATGGGGAATCGGGCTTCAGAAGCGCAAGCCGCAGCAGGCGGTGGCAGGTGACGCAGTGTCGGGTGAGGTGCCTGGTCCCTGAAGCGGCCGCCAGGTGGGCGCGCAGGAGCGCCCTCGTCTCGTGCCTGGGAGTCGGCGTCATACCGAAGGCGTACCGGCGGCCGCCAGGACCCGTCAAGACGGCGCACAGCCCCGGCCGCCGGGCGGGGCACGGGGAGCGGCACGGGCCGCCGGCAACGCGAAAGGCCCGGATCCACAAGGGATCCGGGCCTTTCGATGATGCGGTCCTGACGGGATTTGAACCCGCGGCCTCCACCTTGACAGGGTGGCGAGCACTCCAAACTGCTCCACAGGACCAGGCTTTGCCGCGCTGAACCTTCCTGCGCTGCGAGAGAGACTGTACAGCAGGTCAGGGGGTGGGGTCGAACCCGTTCGGCGGCACGGCCGCGGACCGGCCAACGGCCCCTCGCGGACCGTCCCCCGGGACCGGCCCGCGCCGGCCCCCGCACCCGGAGCCGTCAGCCCCAGGCCTCGTCCAGCACCTTGAAGATCCGCTTGTCGGAGACCGGCTGCGAGGTGCCCAGCGCGTGCGCGAAGTAGCTCACCCGTAGCTCCTCGATCAGCCAGCGAATGTCCCGAACCTTGTCCGGAACCGGGCGCCCGGCCGGCCGGGACGCCAGCAGCTCCGCGTACTCGCGCTGGATCTCCAGCACCTTCTCCATGCGCATGGTGTCCCGCTGGACGTTCGTGGGCATCTGCTGGAGCCGGCGGTCGACCGCCACCAGGTACCGCATGAGGTCCGGGAGCCGCCGCAGCCCGGTGGCCGTGACGAAGCCGGCCGGCACGAGGGCCGCCAGCTGCTCCCTGACGTCCGTGAGGTTGGCGACCAGTACCAGGCTCGTGGTGCCCTTCAGACGGCGCTCACAGGCCTGCCAGGCGGCCAGCACCTGCTGGACCCGGGCCACCGTCTTCACGGTCACGTCGACCAGGTCGGTGCGCACCTTGTCGAAGAGCTTGCGGAACGATTCCTCGTCCCAGGCCGGCCCGCCGTGGTCGGCGATCAGCTTGTCGGCGGCGGCGGTCACACAGTCGTCGAAGAGCGCCTGGATGCTGCCGTGCGGATTGCGCGAGAGCGCCAGCTTGGCCTCGTTGTTCAGCTGGCCCTGCGCGAACTTCGACGGGTTCGAGGGGATGTTGAGCAGGATCAGCCGGCGGGTGCCGCGCCACATCGCCGCGCTCTGCTCGGCCTCGGTGTCGAAGAGCCGCACGGCGACGCTCGCGCCCTCGTCGACCAGCGCGGGGAACGCCTTCACGGGCTGACCGCCGCGCCGGGTCTCGAAGGTGCGCGGCAGGCTCCCGATGGTCCACTGCGTCAGGCCGGTGCGCTGCTCGATGCCGATGGCGTCGGCGGCCTTGGAGATCACCTCACGCGTCTTCGGCTTCAGCCGCAGCGTGAGCGCCTCCAGGTCCTTGTCCTCGGCGAGCTTGCGGCCGCGCTCGTCGGTCACCCGGAAGGTGATCTTGAGGTGGTCGGGGACCTTGCCGAGGTCGAAGTCCTCGACGTCCATCCGGACGCCGACCATCCGCTGCAGCTCGCGGGCGAGGGTGTCGGGCAGCGGCTCCTGGACGGGCACCACCCGGTCCAGGAACGCCTTCGCGTAGTTCGGCGCGGGGACGTAGTGCCGGCGGATCGGCTTGGGGAGCGACCGGATCAGTTCGGTGACGACCTCTTCGCGCAGGCCCGGGATCTGCCAGTCGAAGCCGTCGGGGACGACCTGGTTGAGCACCTGGAGCGGGATGTGGACGGTCACGCCGTCCGCGTCCGCGCCCGGCTCGAACTGGTACGTCACCTTGAACTTGAGCCGGCCCTGGCGCCAGGAGTCCGGGTAGTCGTCCTTGGTGACGGTCTGGGCCGCCTCGTTGATCAGCATCGACTGCTCGAAGTTGAGCAGTTCGGGTTCGTCCCGGCGCTTCTGCTTCCACCAGGAGTCGAAGTGGGCGCCGGATACGACGTCTTGTGGCAGCTTCTGATCGTAGAAGTCGAAGAGCGTCTCGTCGTCGACCATGATGTCCCGGCGGCGGGCCCGGTGTTCGAGCTCCTCGACCTCACCGAGCAGCTTGCGGTTGTCGTGGAAGAACTGGTGATGGGTGCGCCAGTCGCCCTCGACCAGCGCGTTACGGATGAACAGATCCCGCGAGACCTCTGCGTCGATCCGTCCGTAATTCACCTTGCGCTGCGCGACGATCGGCACGCCGTACAGCGTCACCCGCTCGAACGCCATCACCGCGGCTTGATCTTTTTCCCAGTGGGGCTCGCTGTAGGTGCGCTTCACCAGGTGCTGCGCGAGCGGCTCGACCCACTCCGGCTCGATCTTCGCGTTGACCCGCGCCCACAGCCGCGAGGTCTCCACCAGCTCGGCCGACATGATCCAGCGCGGCGGCTTCTTGAACAGCGCCGAACCGGGGAAGATCGCGAACTTGGCGCTGCGGGCGCCCAGATACTCGTTCTTGTCGGTGTCCTTCAGCCCGAGGTGCGACAGCAGCCCGGCGAGGAGCGAGGTGTGCAGCCGCTGCGAGTCGGGAGCGGCGTCGCTCTCCTTCTCCTCCAGATGGATGCCCATGGTCTTGGCGACCGAGCGCAGCTGGCTGTAGATGTCCTGCCACTCGCGGATCCGCAGATAGTTCAGGAACTCCGACCGGCACATCCGGCGGAAGGCCGAGGACGACAGCTCCTTCTGCTGCTCGCGCACATAGCGCCACAGGTTCAGATACGCCAGGAAGTCGCTGGTCTCGTCGGCGAACCGGCGGTGCTTCTCGTCCGACTGCTGCTTCTTCTCCGCGGGCCGCTCACGCGGGTCCTGGATCGACAGCGCTGCCGCGATCACCATGACCTCACGGACACAGCCGTTGCGGTCGGCCTCCAGCACCATCCTGGCGAGCCGCGGGTCGACCGGCAGCTGGGCCAGCTTGCGGCCCAGCGGCGTCAGCCGCTTCTGGTGGTCCTTCTCCTTCGGGTCGAGCGCGCCGAGCTCCTCCAGGAGCTGGACGCCGTCCTTGATGTGACGGCTGTCCGGCGGGTCGATGAAGGGGAACTTGGCGATGTCGCCCAGCCCGGCCGCCGTCATCTGGAGGATGACGGACGCAAGGTTGGTGCGCAGGATCTCCGCGTCGGTGAACTCCGGGCGGGACTCGAAGTCCTCCTCGGAGTACAGCCGTACGCAGATGCCGTCCGAGGTACGCCCGCAACGGCCCTTGCGCTGGTTGGCGCTGGCCTGCGAGATCGCCTCGATCGGCAGCCGCTGGACCTTGGTGCGGTGGCTGTAGCGGGAGATACGGGCATTGCCCGGGTCGATCACGTACCGGATGCCGGGCACGGTCAGGGACGTCTCGGCGACGTTCGTGGCCAGCACGATGCGGCGGCCGGCGTGCTTCTGGAACACCCGGTGCTGCTCGGCCGAGGAGAGCCGCGCGTACAGCGGCAGCACCTCGGTGGAGCGCAGGTTCAGCTTGTTGAGGGCGTCCGCGGTGTCGCGGATCTCCCGTTCGCCGGAGAGGAAGACCAGGATGTCGCCCGGGCCCTCGCGCTGGAGCTCCTCCGCCGCGTCGCAGATCGCGGTGACCTGGTCGCGGTCGTCGTCATCGCCCTCTTCGGCGAGCAGCGGCCGGTAGCGGACCTCCACCGGGAACGTCCGCCCGCTCACCTCGACGACCGGGGCGTCCCCGAAGTGCCGGGAGAAGCGCGCCGGGTCGATGGTGGCCGAGGTGATGATCACCTTGAGGTCGGGGCGGCGGGGGAGCAGTTGGGCGAGGTAGCCCAGGATGAAGTCGATGTTGAGGCTGCGCTCGTGCGCCTCGTCGATGATGATCGTGTCGTACTGCAGCAGCTCGCGGTCGGTCTGGATCTCCGCGAGCATGATGCCGTCGGTCATCAGCTTGACCAGGGTGCGGTCGCCGACCTGGTCGGTGAAGCGGACCTTCCAGCCGACGGCCTCGCCGAGCGGGGTGTCCAGCTCCTCCGCGATCCGGTCCGCGACGGTACGGGCG
Source organism: Streptomyces sp. H39-C1 (assembly GCF_027158125.1). Lineage (NCBI taxonomy): Bacteria > Bacillati > Actinomycetota > Actinomycetes > Kitasatosporales > Streptomycetaceae > Streptomyces > Streptomyces sp. H39-C1. The sequence continues at coordinate 73,926 of NZ_JAPVLS010000007.1, read as the reverse complement.
GCGATCCGGCGGGGCTGCGTATGGCCGATCAGGCCCCGCACCCCGCGCCCCAGTTCCAGACAGATCTTGGGGATCTGGGTGGTCTTGCCCGAGCCGGTCTCACCCGCGACGATCACGACCTGGTGATCGCGGACGGCCGCCAGGATCTCGTCCTTCTTCTGGCTGACCGGCAGCTGCTCGGGGTAGCTGATCTTCGGCACGGCGGCGCGCCGGCGTTCCACACGCGCCTCGCCCTGCTCGATCTGGCCGGCGATCTCCGCCAGCACCGCCGCGCGGGCTTCGGTCTTGCGGATCCGGCGGGCGCCTTCAAGACGGCGGCCGAGCCGCACTTCGTCGCGGAGCGACAGTGCGGAGAGACGGGATCCCAGGTCGGCGAGGGTGGCGGGGCCGGGCTGGCCGGCGGCACTGGAGGCGGAAGCAGGCTGCGTAGACATACGGCCCCCAGGATCTCACCCGGCCGGAAGAGTCCGCGAATCATTTCGCCGCGGTGCCAGCGGGGCTCGACCCGTACCGGACCGGGAGCGGCGCGCGGCCGGGGCGGGAGATCCGCCAAAAGTCGTTGAATCCGGGCCTGAATGGCGGGGGATCGACGGGGGTGCGGGGCGGGGCTCCGGTGCGGGGGAGTGTGACGCATCGGACACCGGCGAAGAGCTGGGCGGGGGAGTTCCGAGCGGAGGAGTTCTGCTGGGGAAGTTCTGCTGGGGAACGACGAAGGCCCCGTCCGGAGACGGGGCCTTCGTCGTGCGGTGGCTGGGGCCGGGGTCGAACCGGCGACCTACCGCTTTTCAGGCGGTCGCTCGTACCAACTGAGCTACCCAGCCGCAGCGGTCCTGACGGGATTTGAACCCGCGGCCTCCACCTTGACAGGGTGGCGAGCACTCCAAACTGCTCCACAGGACCTAGCTATGTGTAAGACGAGTCTCACACACGGTAAAGCGTACCCCCAACGGGATTCGAACCCGTGCTACCGCCTTGAAAGGGCGGCGTCCTGGGCCACTAGACGATGAGGGCTAATTGGCCCGCCTTGGGCGCTTGTCGGCGCCGTCGGGGACGAGAGAAGCATATGGGATGCCGCCGGGTATCGCCAAAACGGTTTACCGGCCGGTCGCGGGGGCGGTCGGGGCCGGGTGCGGGGTGGGGTGAGGGGTGGGGTGAAGGGCCAGGTGAAGGGTGGGCCGAGGGGGCGCCCGGAAGTGAGCCGTACGCCGGGGGAAAGTGCCGCCCATGACCGACAATGGGCGGGTGCTGGAGATGACGCGTGAGGAGTTCGAGGAACTGGTCGGCGAAGCGCTCGACCGGATTCCGGCCGAGCTGACACGGCTGATGGACAACGTCGCCGTATTCGTCGAGGACGAGCCCGACCCCAAGGACCCCGATCTGCTCGGCCTCTATGAGGGGACACCCCTGACCGAGCGCGGTGAGTGGTACGCCGGGGTCCTGCCGGACCGGATCACGATCTACCGGGGGCCGACGCTGCGGATGTGCGACAACCGCGCGGACGTGGTCGCGGAGACCGAGGTGACGGTCGTTCACGAGATCGCCCACCACTTCGGCATCGACGACGAGCGGCTGCACGCGCTCGGCTACGGGTGAGGTGACGGGCGGGCCGCACGCGCTCGGCCATGGGGTGACGTGACGGGCCGGGCGTGTCCTGGGGGGTGGCACGGGCGTTGGGCACCAGAGACCCTGCCCGCCGCGTCCTGACTCCCCGAGGTGCATGCACGTGCCCCCTTCCTCCTCCCGCGCCGCCGCGCGGACCGCCGGAGCCCTACTCGCCGCCACCGCCGTCCTGCTGACGGCCGGCTGTATGAGCACCGGGGACTCGCGGGACGATCCGCGGCCGCAGGGGGTCTCACCGTCGGCGCGGGTCGGCGCGGGGCCCGATGGAACGCTGCCGGACGGCACCAGGGTGGTGCCGGGCGGGCACAAGGCCAAGCCGAACGGGTCGCCGTCCGCGTCCGCCTCCGCCGGCGGGGTGCCGCCGGTGGGCGGTGCCCCCGCCGCCGTGAAGCCGGCACCGTCCCCGGGAGCGGGCAAGCCGTCCGCCGGGCCGGGCGGTGCCACCCCCACCACGCCGGCGTCCAGCCCCACGCCTTCCGCCACGGTTTCGGCGACCACCGAGCCTCCGGCTCCGCCCGCGTCGACGCCCGCCTCGCCGTCGGAGTCACCCGTCGAATCGGCCCCAGCGGCGTAACCGGCCCATCCAGCGCATCCAGCGCATCCAGCGCATCCAGTGCATCCGGTGTAACCGGCATCACTCGCCGGCCCCGGTGAATCCGCCGTATCCGGTGTAAAGTAGGTGGCCTAGCAGCGTGCTCCCGGCCCGATTGGTCAATCGGGCCGGAGATGCGTATGCTGGTAGATCGTTTGATCCTAATGCCCGGCGCCGAATCCGAAGAGCGCCGCGTGGCGCGTTCCTTTTCTCCAGGCTGCTGACCGCATTGAGGCGGTTGTATGCGAACCCCGGAGCTGGCGCGTGCCGAGTCTCCGAGAGGTTCAGCTTTAGCATGCCCATTAACACCGCCGACCGTACCGCCATGCCCATGGACGACTCCGTGGCTGACGACACCACGATCGACACCACGGCCGAGATCACCGCCGTCGAGTCCACCGAGACCGACGCCGTCGAGGCCGACACCACCACCGACTTCACCGTCACCGAGGACGACGCGGCCGCCGAGGCCGTAGTCGCCGGTGACGACGCTTCCGCCGAAGAGGTTTCCGCCGAGGCCGAAGAGGCCGAGGAAGAGGAATACACCGGCGTCACCTTCGGAGAGCTGGGTCTCGCCGAGGGCATCGTCCGCAAGCTCGCGCAGAACGGCGTCACCAAGCCGTTCCCGATCCAGGCCGCGACCATCCCGGACGCCCTGGCCGGCAAGGACATCCTCGGCCGTGGCCGTACCGGCTCCGGCAAGACGCTCTCCTTCGGCCTGCCGCTGCTGTCGCTGCTCGCCGGCGGCCACACCGAGAAGAAGCGCCCGCGCGGCATCATCCTGACGCCGACCCGTGAGCTCGCCATGCAGGTCGCCGACGCGCTGCAGCCGTACGGCGACGTTCTCGGCCTCAAGATGAAGGTCGTCTGCGGCGGTACCTCGATGTCCAACCAGATCTACGCGCTGGAGCGCGGTGTCGACATCCTCGTCGCCACCCCGGGCCGGCTGCGCGACCTGATGAACCGTGGCGCCGCTTCGCTCGACAAGATCCAGATCGCGGTCCTCGACGAGGCCGACCAGATGGCCGACATGGGCTTCCTGCCCGAGGTCACCGAGATCCTCGACCAGGTTCCGGTCGGCGGCCAGCGTCTGCTGTTCTCCGCCACCCTGGAGAACGAGATCGACTCGCTGGTCAAGCGCTACCTGAAGGACCCGGTCACGCACGAGGTCGACGCGGCGCAGGGCGCGGTCACCACCATGACCCACCACGTGCTCGTCGTGAAGCCGAAGGACAAGGCGCCGGTCACGGCCGCCATCGCAGCCCGCAAGGGCCGCACGATCATCTTCGTCCGTACCCAGATGGGTGCCGACCGCGTCGCCGAGCAGCTCCTCGAGTCGGGCGTCAAGGCCGACGCGCTGCACGGCGGTATGACGCAGGGCGCGCGTACCCGCGTGCTGGAGGACTTCAAGGGCGGTCTCGTCAACGTCCTCGTCGCGACCGACGTGGCCGCGCGCGGTATCCACGTGGACGGCGTCGGCCTGGTGCTGAACGTCGACCCGGCCGCCGACCACAAGGACTACCTGCACCGCTCGGGCCGTACCGCCCGTGCCGGTGAGTCCGGCACGGTCGTGTCGCTGGCGCTTCCGCACCAGCGCAAGACCATCTTCCGTCTGATGGAGGACGCGGGCGTCGACGCCTCGCGCCACATCATCGGCGGCTCGGGCGTCTTCGACGAGGAGGTCGCCACGATCACCGGCGCCCGCTCGATGACCGACGTCCAGGCCGACTCCGTACAGAACGCCGCGGCGCAGGCCGAGCGTGAGGTCGCCGAGATGACCCGCGAGCTGGAGAAGCTGCAGCGCCGGGCCACCGAGCTGCGCGAGGAGGCCGACCGCCTCACCATGCGCTCGGCCCGCGAGCGTGGCGAGGACCCGGAAGAGGCCGTCGCCGCCAAGGCCCTGGAGATCGCCGAGGCCGCGGCTGCCGAGGCAGTCCGGATCGCGGCCATTCCGGTCCAGCCCGAGCCGCAGCGCCGTGACGACCGGGGCAACTACGGCCGTCGTGACGACCGTCAGGGCTCCGGTGGCTACCAGGGCCGCGACCGCCGTGACGAGCGCCCCTCCGGTGGCCGTTCGTTCGAGCGTCGTGACGACCGTCCGTCCGGTGGTTTCCGCTCCGGCGGCGACCGCCCGACCGGCGACCGTCCCACCGGCGACCGTCCCACCGGCGGCCGTTCCTTCGAGCGCCGCGACGACCGTCCGTCCACCGGTGGCGGCTTCCGCTCCGGCGGCGCCGACCGTCCGGCCTTCAACCGTGACCGCCGCGAAGAGCGTCCGGCCACCGGCGGCGGCTTCCGCACCGGCGACCGCCCCGTGAACCGCGACCGCCGCGACGAGCGTCCGGCCGGCCGCACCTTCGAGCGCCGTGACAGCCGCCCGGGTCAGACCGGCACCGGCTCGATCGACCGCAAGCCGCGCTGGAAGGCCAACTGACCAGGCCTGAACCTGCCTGACCGAACGGGCCCGCCCGATGCCATTGGCATCGGGCGGGCCCGTTTTTCGCGCATGGTGTGCCCCCAGCAAGGGAATTGCTGGGGGCATGACAACTGTGCAGAAGGATCAGCAGGACCAGCCGGATCCCCCCGAGGGATCCGATGAGGAGCGCCTCGCCCAGCTCGGCTACACGCAGGTGCTGGCGCGGCGGATGTCGGCGTTCTCGAACTTCGCGGTGTCGTTCACGATCATCTCGGTGCTGTCCGGGTGTCTGACGCTGTACATGTTCGGCATGAACACCGGTGGCCCCGCGGTCATCATGTGGGGCTGGGTGGGCGTCGGGCTGATGACGCTCGTGGTCGGGCTGGCCATGGCGGAGGTCTGTTCGGCGTATCCGACCTCGGCCGGGCTGTACTACTGGGCACGGGCGTTGGCGCCCGAGCGCAGTGCCGCCGCCTGGGCGTGGTTCACCGGTTGGTTCAATGTGCTGGGGCAGGTCGCGGTGACCGCGGGCATCGACTTCGGGGCGGCGAGCTTCCTCAACGCCTATCTGACGCTGCAGTTCGACTGGCCGGCCACCCCCGGGCACACGATGCTCCTGTTCGCCGGGATCCTCGTCCTGCACGGCGTCCTCAACACCTTCGGGGTGCGGATAGTCGCCCTGCTGAACGACATCAGCGTGTGGTGGCACGTGATCGGCGTGGTCGTCATCGTCGGGGCGCTCGCGATCGTCCCCGACAGCCACCAGTCGGCGTCCTTCGTCTTCACCGAGTTCGTCAACAACACGGGCTGGAACAGCAGCCTCTACGTGGTGCTGATCGGCCTGCTGATGGCGCAGTACACCTTCACCGGCTACGACGCCTCCGCCCATATGACCGAGGAGACCCATGACGCGTCCGTCGCCGGACCGCGCGGCATCGTCCGGTCCATCTGGACGTCCTGGGTCGCCGGCTTCGTACTGCTGCTCGGCTTCACCTTCTCCATCCACAGCTACAGCGGCGCCCTGGACAGCGACACGGGCGTCCCGCCCGCGCAGATCCTCATCGACGGGCTCGGCGCGGCCGGCGGCAAGGCCCTGCTGCTCGTCGTGATCGTCGCGCAGCTCTTCTGCGGTATGGCGTCCGTCACGGCCAACAGCCGCATGATCTACGCGTTCTCGCGTGACGGCGCCCTGCCGTACTCCCGGGTCTGGCACCGCATCAACGAGCGCACCCGTACGCCCACCAACGCCGTCTGGCTCGCCGCCTTCGGCGCGATGCTGCTCGGCCTGCCGTATCTGATCAACCCCACCGCCTACGCGGCCGTGACGTCGATCGCCGTGATCGGTCTCTACATCGCCTACGTCATCCCGACGTTCCTGCGGTTGCGCAAGGGCGACGCCTTCGAGCGCGGGCCGTGGCACCTGGGGCGCTGGAGCCGGCCGATCGGGATCTTCGCGCTGGGGTGGGTCGCGCTGATCACCGTGCTGTTCATGCTGCCGCAGGTGAGTCCCGTCACGGCGAAGAGCTTCAACTACGCACCGGTGGCGGTCCTCGTCGTCCTCGGTTTCGCCGCCGCCTGGTGGCTGGTCTCCGCCCGTCACTGGTTCCTCAAACCGGCCACCACGGGGGACACGGCCGGGCCCGGCACGGGTGGCGGTCCCGGGGCCGACACGCCGACCGGCTGATCCGGGGCGCGGTCCGGGCGCAGATCATCCGCAGCCGATAAGACTCGGACCTGCGCCCCTCGCCGGGCTATGCTGCGGGTTGCGGGCCATTAGCTCAATTGGCAGAGCAGTGGACTTTTAATCCATTGGTTGTCGGTTCGAGTCCGACATGGCCCACTGTGAGAGCCGCAGGTCGTCCCCGGATGACCTGCGGTTTCTCTGTGTCGGGGTGGCTGGATCCGGTCCTGCGGGCGCCGGCGGCCCGGCCGTGCGGGGCCGCACCTCCGCCGCCGGCCCTTCCTGCGGCTGACCGGCAGCGATGCGGCGCGGACCCCGGTCCGCGCCCGGCTATGCTGGGAGGAACAACGGGCCGTTAGCTCAATGGTTAGAGCAGTGGACTTTTAATCCATTGGTTGTGGGTTCGAGTCCCACATGGCCTACCCGCAGGCGTACCGGTCTCGCCACCGGCGTCCTGCGAGAGCGCCCCGGTCGGGTTTCCCGACCGGGGCGCGCCTCTGTCCCCGTCCGGTAGGGGCTCCGACGGGGGTCCGGTGGGGCCTCGGGTGGGGCCTTTGCCCACTTCGGTAGGGTCTTGTGGCGTGACCTACATAGTGGTGTTGTTCGCGCTCGTCGGCGCCGGCATGTTGTTTTCCGCGATCGAGCGGAAGGTCGACCGGGTCGAGCGGAGGATCCGGCTCATGGAGCGCCGTCAGGAGTTGATCCTGCGTCACCTCGGTATCGAGGAGGTGGACGCCCCCGACCTGCGGGAGATCAACGAGCTGGTGCGGCAGGGGAAGAAGATCCAGGCGATCAAGGCCTACCGCGAGCTCACGGGCGCCGGGCTGAAGGAAGCCAAGGAAGCGGTCGAGCGGCTGCCCGGGAACGTCTGACCTGCGGGGGAGCGCCCCCGCTGCGTCCTGCGGTGGAGATTGTCAGGGATGCCGCTAGGGGGCGGGGTAGGGATAACCCCCAGGTGCAATGGGGCATGAGCCGGATGGGTCGGGGTCCCCCGGTGCGGCAAAGTCAGTGACACCCGCCACTGACAAGGAGTTCGACATGGCCGCCACCTCGGTACCAGCCCCGGTCACCACCGGACCGTTGGCGGCCTTCGTGCGCTTCGTCGTCTGCGGCGGGGGAGTTGGGCTGCTGTCCAGCGGGGCGCTGCTGCTGGTCTCCGGTCATGCGCCGATCGCGCTGGCGAACGCGGTGGTGACCGTCGTGTCCACCCTGCTCGCCACCGAGCTGCACGGCCGCTTCACCTTCCGGGCGGGACACGCGCGGCCGGCCGACCACCTGAAGTCCGGCCTCACCGCCACCATTTGCTACCTGTTCACCACCGGCGCCCTGCTCGCCCTGCACGCGGTCCACCCGAACCCCGGGCCGCTGCTGGAGCAGAGCGTCTATCTGTCGGCGTCCGGCCTGGCGGGCATCGGCCGCTTCGTGGTCCTGAAGGTCATGGTCTTCGCGACCGGCTCCAAGGCCGCGGCCGGCACCCGCCCGGTCGGCAGGAAGGTCCTGCTGACCCGCCGGGCGGTCACCGTCGCCGCGTAGTCGCCTCAGGCCCGGCGGCGCCGGGCCGGGAGGGTCGTCACGGCGAGGACCAGGGCCACCGCGATCAGCCCGGCGCCGACCGTGACGGCGAGGTGGTAGCCACCGGTCAGCGCCGCGGGGGCGGACCGTCCGGCGCTCAGCAGGTGGGCGGTCCGGGAGGTGGCGAGGGTGTTGAGGAGCGCGAGGCCGAGCGCACCGCCGATCTGCTGGGTGGTGTTGAACAGGCCGGAGGCGACACCGGCGTCCCGTTCGGTGGCACCGGACATGCCGAGCCCGGTCAGGGCCGGGATGGCCAGCCCGAAGCCGGCGAGCGACAGCATCACGGGCAGCAGGTCGACGAGGTAACTTCCGTGCACGGGGACCCGGCTGAGCAGCAGGAGACCCGCGAGCAGCAGCGCCAGACCGGACACGACCATCGTGCGTTCGCCGAACCGGCCGGTCAGCCGGGCCGAGAAGCCGAGCGAGACGATCCCGATCACGACGGCGGACGGGAGCATGGCCAGCCCGCTCTTCGCGGCACCGTAGCCGAGCACGTGCTGCATGTAGAGGACGACGAGCACCTGGAAGCCGAACAGCGCGGCGATCATCAGGACCTGGATCGCGTTGGCCCCGGACACCTGGCGGGAGCGGAACACCCGCAGCGGCAGCAGCGGGGCGGCGGCCTTCGCCTGGCGGAGGACGAACCCGGCGAGCAGCGCGGCGGCCAGGGCGCCGAGACCGAGGGTGCGGGCCGAGGCCCAGCCGTTCTCACCGGCCTGGACGATCGTGTAGACACCGAGCATCAGACCGGCGGTGACGAGGGCGGCGCCCGTCGCGTCGGCCCCGGAGCGCAGGCCGAGGCCGCGGTCGGGGACGAGGGTGCGGGCGGCCAGCACACCGGCGGCGACGCCGATCGGCAGATTGATGAAGAAGATCCAGTGCCAGCTCGCGGACTGGGTGAGAACGCCGCCCAGCACCAGGCCGATCGAGGCCCCGGCGGCACCGACGAAGCTGAACGCGCCGATCGCCTTGGCCCGTTCGCGCGGCTCGGGGAAGAGCGTCACGATCATCCCGAGGCTCACCGCGGACGCCATCGCGCCGCCGACACCCTGGACGAACCGGCCGGCGATCAGCAGCTCGGGCGAGCCGGCCACCCCGCACAGCAGCGAGGCGGCGGTGAAGAGGGTGATGCCCGCCAGGAACATCCGCTTGCGCCCGATCAGGTCGCCGAACCGTCCGGCCAGGAGCAGCAGACCGCCGAACGCGATCAGGTAGGCGTTGACGACCCAGGCGAGGTCCGGCTGCGAGAAGCCGAGGTCGCTCTGGATGGCGGGCAGCGCCACGGTCACGATGCTGCCGTCCAGGATGACCATCAGCATCCCCGCGCAGAGGATCGCGAGGGCCAGCCAGCGGGACCGGTCGTGGGGCGGGGTCCGCGGATCCGGATGCTGCTGGGTCGGGCGCTGGGTCCGGGTCCCGGTCCGGGTCTGCGGTGTGGATCTCGTCAGCGGCATGAGGGCGTCTCCCTGCTCGGGTTGGTCGAGGCATGCGCGGCGTTCGCGGGCGTTCGAAGCCGACAAGAGAGACGCTAGCAGATAGTTTTGTAATAGACGATATCTTTCGGAACTAGATCCGGGCCTCCCGGGCCCGCCGGACCGGACGTGGTGATTCCACGGGGGTGGCCAGCCGGCCCTCGGTCAGCCGCTGCAGGGCGGCGGCGAACACCTGCCGCTCGCCCTCCGGAAGCGTGCCGAGCACCTCGCTGTGGATGCGATCGATGATCGCCAGGCCGTCGGTGATGTGCTGGACGCCGGCTTCGGTGACCGAGATGATCCGCGCCCGGCGGTCCGTGCTCGAAGGGCGGCGCTCCGCGAGCCCGGCCTTCTCCAGCTCGTCCATCGTCACGACCATCGTGGTCTTGTCGAGGTCCGCGAGCTCCGCCACCTGCGCCTGGGTCAGCTCACCCGGCAGCGCGTGGGCCAGTACGCAGTGCAGCCGCGGCGAGCTGTCGATCTCGGCGAGCGCCGCCGTCAGTTCGGTGGTGAGCACATGCGCGATGTGCTTCAGCTGGAACGTGAGGTCCGGGACGCTGCGGACCGGCGGGGTGGGCCGGTGCGCGTCCGGAGTCGCTGTGGGTGCCATGACGCGAGGGTAACAAAACTCGTCCTGTACGGGATCGTCCCGTAGGGGACGACGTGGCGCCGGTGGGGTTTCGAGGGCCCCGGGCCAACAGGGCCCCGGGCCAACAGGGCCCCGAGCCAACAGGGCCCCGAGCCAACAGGGCCCCGGGCTAGCAGGGCTGCCGCCACGCGTCGAGGTTCAGGTGCTTGAGCATCGAGCTGAGGCGGAGCCGCCGGGCGGTCGGACAGAACTCCGTCGTCGCCAGGGAGTACTCGGTGTGGAACACCGCCTTGCCCGCCGTGATGAACGGGGTCAGCTCGTCGCACTCGTCGTTCTGCGCGCACTCCTCGTTGACGGCGAAGTCGAAGTCGCCGACCAGCTCCGGGATCTGCTCCAGGTCGTTCTTGAGGCCGACCGACATACCGCGCTCATGGGCGAGCCCGGCGAGCATGCGGTTGTACGCGAGCTGGTCGGCGGCGGTCAGCGGGAAGCCGGTCCGGTTGGTGTAGGCGTCCATGAGATCGGGCTCGACCCCGTCGAAGCCCTTGGTGCGGCACATGTCGAAACGTTGCGCCATCAAGGGGCGCAGCAGGTCGAGGCGGCGGATGTCCAGCCACCGCTCGCCGCTCCAGCCGTTGCCGAGGCCGAGGAGGGCGGTGGGGAACGCCACCCGGTCGGGGCGGAAGTTCTCCCAGGCGCCCGCGTTGACGTAGCAGATCACCTTGCGGCCGGCGGCGTGCAGCCGGGCGACGGTGGCGGCGTCGTTCTCGAAACCGTCGATGTCGTAGACGGGTACGTCGACGCTGGTGTCGACCTTGCCGCTGAGCTGCCACTGCCAGGCGGTGCCGGGAGGCGGCCGCCAGCGGTCGGACGGCGGGGCGGGGATGGGTGAGGGGATGGAGGAGGGGATGGGGGAGGGGCGGTGGTGGTCCGGGCCGGGATCCGGGCCCGGATCGGGATCGGAACCGCAGGCGGCGAGCAGCAGAACGAGGAGCGGGAGAAGAAGCGAAGGGAGGAACGAGGGGAGGAACGCCGACGGCCGGGAGCCGGTGCCAGACCTGCGGATCAACGGTTTTCCTCCTGCTGGTGCCGATGCCGCCCCCGGAGCCCGGCGACATCGGTGAGGTCCGGGGGCGTGAGGTCCGAGGACATGACGTCCGGGGACGTGAGGTCCGGAGACACACCCTGCCAGGGGTTGGCGCCGCTTCCCGGGACCGCGCAGTGCACGGCCGCGCCGCGCAGCCGGGCGGTACGGGAGGCGAGGCCGCAGAGCCTGGCCGGGACGTCGTACACGAGATGGCAGAAGCGGTCCGCCGGATAGGTACTCGTCCAGGCCGGTACGGCCGCCGCCGCGCGGTACGTCGCCCAGCTGCCCTCGAACGTCACCAGCAGATCGGCGAACTCGGCGTACCCGGGCGCGGGGTGCACGCCCGGGTTGAGGACGACCGTCCGGGAACCGCCGGCCCGCGCGGTCCGCGCGGTCCGCGCGAGCCAGCGGTAGTAACTCAACAGCCCGGCGTCGGGCGCGGCCTGGTCGAAGAAGACGCCGTCCGTGCCGTACCACTTGCGGTGGTGGCGCAGGTCGGCGACGACCGCGTGGGTGGGGCGGCGGCCGTACGCGGTGTCCACGTATCCGAGGACGCGCACGCCCGCCGCCCGCAACTCCTCGGCCACCGCCACGAAGGCGGGGTCCCGGACCGTGCCCGGCCCGTCGGCGACGTTGAGCACGACGCCGTAGAGCAGGTCGGCGGCCCCCACCAGCGTCCGCCAGGCGCCGGGGTCGACGGCCGGGTGGACGTAGAGCGGGACGAGGAGCTTTCCGTCGCTCATGGCGCGGCCGTGACGCCGGCCGTGACACCGGACGGTGCCCTGGGCGGAACGGCTACCGGTGCGCCCTCGTTCCACAGGTCCGCGAGCGACTGCGCGAGGCTGAACTGGGGCCGCCAGCCCAGGGCCGCGGCCGCCGCGGAGATGTCCGCGCGCTGCCAGGACACCGCAGCCGAACGGTGCGACCCGGCCCCGCTCTCCTCGACCCGGCCCCGGAAACCGGACGCGGCGACCAGCCCGTCCGCGATGGCGCGCACCGGGGTGGCGCCGCCGCCCGCGATGTTCAGGATCCGCGGCAGCGGCCCCGGGGCCATGGCCGCGAGGACGGCGGCCCGCGCCACGTCCCGTACGTCGACGTAGTCGCGGTACGCGGAGAGATCACCGACGCGGATCACGCCCTCCGCACCCTCCGGGAGCACCCGGCGCAGTTCGGCGACGAACCGGCCCGGCAGGCTCGCCCCCGGCGATCCCGGGCCGATCGGGTTGAAGACCCGCAACACCGTGGCGTCCAGGGCGGATTGGGCGACGATGAGCGTGCCGGCCAGTTTCGTGGCCCCGTACGCCCCCGGCGGCCGGGTCGGTGCGGACTCGTCGATGGACCGGCCGGGGGCCGTGGCCCCGTACTCCCCGGCAGAACCGAGGTGGACGAGACGGGCGGTGGGCGCGGCCCGCCGCAGCGCCTCGCAGAGGACGGCGGGTCCACGGGTGTTCACCTCCGCGAGCCGCAGCGGGCTGTTGCCCACCGAGCCCACGCAGTTGACGACGGCGTGTGGACCCAGCGCCCGCAGCGCCTCGGTGAGCGCGTCGACGGAGATGGTGGTGAGGTCGATCGGCAGGCCGTCCACCCGGGCAGGTGGGGAATCGGACGGGAGGGCGGGCGGGGAGACCGGGGTGGACCGGCCGGCGCCGAGCACCCGCACACCCGGGAGGGCGCGCAGCTGCCCGGCGACGTGGGCGCCGAGGAATCCGGTGGAACCCAGACAGAGAATGCGTCGCATGGCGTCGGGTCACGCCCCCTTGAGCAGCAGTCCGCGGTGGGTGGTGAACTCGGCGTTGGCCCGGTCGTAGTCGTCGGGACGTCCGATGTCGAGCCAGTAGCCGTCGAACTCGTAGGCGCTCGGCGGGGTCTTCGCGTTGAGCAGGTCGAGCACCACCTCGTCGAAGCCGAGCGGCAGCCCGGGTGTGTAGTCCAGGAGCGTGGAACGGGACAGGCCGTACACGCCCATCGAGACCCGGTAGTCGATGCTCGGCTTCTCGGTGAAGGCCACGACGTTGCCCGAGTCCGTGGTCAGCACCCCGAAGTCGATCTTCACCTTCCGGGCGTAGGTGGCGATGGTGAGCGGGCTGTCGGCGGTCTCGTGGTGCCGCAGCACGTCCCCGAAGTCCAGGTCGGTGAGGATGTCGCCGTTCATCACGAGGAACTTCTCGGGCAGCCGGTCGAGCATGGTGAGCAGCGGCCCCATCGTGCCGAGCGGGCTGTCCTCGGTGGAGTAGCCGACGCGCATCCCCCACTGCGAACCGTTGCCGACGTAGGCGCGGATGATGTGGCCCAGGTGGCCGATGGCGATGGTGCAGGTGGTGAAGCCGGCGTTCGCCAGCTGCCGCATCACGATCTCCAGGATCGCGTGCTGGTCGCCGATCGGGACGAGCGGTTTCGGCAGGGCGGTCGTGTAGGGCAGCAGCCGGACGCCCTTGCCTCCGGCCAGAATGACTGCGTGCATGTGGTTGGTCCCCCCTCTGGCCTGGCGGCCAGACGTCGCGTCCGGTTCCGGGGTTCGATCCGGGACCGGGAGATCCGGAAGAGTCGGTTCCGGGAAATCCGGAGTCAGATGTTGTAGAGCTCGGTCTTGTAGCGGGCGAGGTTCGCCGGGTCGCGGAAGAACGCGATGGTGTCTTCCAGCCCCTGCTCCAGGCTGTGATCGGCCGCCCAGCCGGTCGCGTCACGCAGCCGCGCGGCGTCGCAGACCAGCCGCATCACCTCGGAGCCGGCGGGCCGGATCCGCTGCTCGTCCTCGATGACGTCCAGATCGGTCTCCATGAGCTTGCCGATCAGCTGCACCAGGTCACCGACGGAGATCTCGCCTCCCGTCCCCGCGTTGAACGTCCGCCCGACCACGCTCCCGGCGGGCGCGGTCCCCACCGCGAGGAACGCCCGCGCGGTGTCCCGTACGTAGGTGAAGTCGCGCGTCGGCCGCAGGTCTCCGAGCGTGATGGTCCGCTCCCCAGCGGCCACCTGCCCGATCACCGTCGGGATCACCGCACGCATGGACTGCCGCGGCCCGAAGGTGTTGAACGGCCGCAGCGTCACCACCGGTGTACCGAAGCTCGCGAAGTAGCTGTCCGCGAGCCGGTCGCCGCCCGCCTTCGAAGCGGCGTACGGGGACTGGGTGTTGATCGGGTGGTCCTCGGAGATCGGTACGGTCTGCGCGGTGCCGTACGTCTCGCTGGTGGAGGTGTGCACCAGCCGCGGGATCTCCAGCTGGCGGACGGCCTCCAGCACGTTCAGCGTGCCGGTGACGTTGGTGTCCACGTAGGAGTGCGGTGCCTGGTACGAGTACGGGATCGCGATCAGCGCGGCCAGGTGGTAGACGGCCTCGGCGCCGTCCATCAGCCCCCGGACGGAGCCGGGGTCGCGGACGTCGCCCAGGACCACGTCCACCTGGCTCATCGTCTCGGCGTCCAGCGTCTCCAGCCAGCCGAAGGACGAGAACGAGTTGTACTGGGCCATCGCGCGCACCCGGTGGCCCGAGGCGACGAGCGCCTCCACCAGGTGTGAGCCGATGAAGCCTTCGGCGCCGGTGACGGCTACCAATGTCATGTCGAATGCTCCGGTTTCTCGAAAGGGGTTGGGGACGTGGGACAGGTTCGGTTCGGGGCACCTCATCGGTGCGATGTGGCGCGGCCCAGCAGGGAGCAGGCGACGGCGATCAGTACGGCCGCCGCGCTCGCGCAGGCGACCAGCTGCACGACCGGATGGTCACCGAACTCCCAGCACAGGAAGGCGATTTCGACCACGGCGGCCGCCATGCAGACCAGCGCGGCCGGCCACGCGGCGCCGAACGCCTGGAGCAGCAGCGAGAGCCACAGCACCGCGCCGAGCGTCAGCAGCGCGCACAGCCGCAGCGCGCCGGGTGCCGGTGCCCCCGGCCACAGCGCGGTGAGGGCCGCCGCGAGCGCCGCGAGGACGATCAGGTACCCCGCCAGGCACCCGAGCAGGACGGAGGCCGACCGGGTCCTGAAGCCTCCGGCGTCGACGCTGCGCCGCAGCGCGGCGACCCCGCGGCCGCGGAAGCGGTACAGCAGCCATTCGGCCGCGCCCATGCTCAGCGTCAGCGCGACCGTCGAGACACCGGCGCCCAGGGCCAGCACCAGGACCAGCACCGCGCTGGCCAGCCCGTACAGCCCGTACGGCAAGGACGCGACGAGCGGCGGGGGCGCGGGCGCGCCCAGCTCGGGCGGGGTGCGCAGCCCGCGTACGACCTGCCGGCCGGCGACCAGCAGCGCCGCCACGGGGGTCGCGATGACCAGACAGGCCCGCACCGTGGGGGGCAGGTCCCACGCCAGGAGCAGCGCGGCACCCACCGTTGTCGGGGCGAGGGCGAGCAGCAGATCCCGTTCCCGGCCCAGCACCAGCAGTGCCGTCGCCGCCGCCAGATAGCTGGACTGCCCCACCGCGAAGGCGGCTTCACTGCCCCGCGACGCGAACGCGACCGCGAACGCCGACGCGAGCAGCGCCCCCGCCGGCGCGCCGCGCAGCAGACAGCGGGCGGTCGCCCGCCGCCCGTCCGAGCCGAGCCGCAGATAGGCGCGGTGCGCCAGGGCCTGGTTCCAGGCCCAGCCGGCGAGCGCGGCGGCGGACAGCGCCACCGTCCCGGCCGGCAGCCCGAACGCGTCCGGCGGACCGGAGAGCAGCGTCCCGCCCAGGACGTACGCCAGCCCCGGCAGGCCGAAGACGATGCCCCGCAGCAGACACCGCCAGGGGTTGATCCCCCAGGGATCGGGGCCCGGCTCCGGTGCCGGGTAGCGGCGCTTGCCCGCGCCCCGGGCGTGCAACTCCTCGGCCAGCTCGAAGAGATCGGACCGCCCGTACCGGTGCACGATGAGCTCGTGCGTCAGCCCGTCGGACTCCAGGACGGCGGCGATCTCGTCCGCGTGCACCGCGGCCGCGCAGACCTCGTCGAGACGCTCGGCGAGTTCCTCCAGCGGGTCCTCGGCCCAGGAGGGCCGGCGGCGCTGCCGCTGCCGCGGCACCGTCGGCAGCGCACCCCCGTCGTGCGGCACGAGCCGCAGCGGGCCGCTCACTGGGCGACCTCTGTGACGGTGGTGTCGTCGACGACGGCCGGGCCGTGGTGGCCGTACTGGTCGCGGGACTGCCACTCCACCCCGACGGGGGTGAGGACGAGCCACGGCTTCCGGGCGGACAGTTCGCTGTAGATGCCGCGGAAGGTCTCGATCGTCCGACGCAGCGTGAACTGGTCGATCACCCGGAGCCGCGCGTCCCATCCCATGGACGCCCGGGTCGCCGGGTCGCGCAGCAGCGCGAGCGCGGCCTTCGCCATCGCGGCGGGATCGCGGGGCGGGACCACCAGACCCGCTTCGCCGACCGCCTCCCGCACACCCCCGACATCCGTGGAGACGGTGGCGCGTGCGCAGGACATGGCTTCGATGAGGGTGAACGGGAAGCCCTCGCTGATGCTGGAGAGCATCACGACGTTCCCGGCCGCGTACGCGTCGCGGATGTCCTCGACGCGCCCCTCGAACGTCACCGCGTCGCCGACACCCAACTCGGCTGCCAGCGCGACGCATTGGTCGCGGTATCCCTCGCCGCCCCTCGGCGTTCCGCCGAAGAGCCGGAGCAGCGCCTGCGGGAGTTCGGCCCGTACGAGGGCGAAGGCGCGGATCAGGGTCTCCAGGTCCTTGATCGGGTCGACGCGCCCGGCCCAGCTGAGGGTGGGCACCGCGGGTTCCGGCCCGGCCATCGGGAAGGCGCCGGGGTCGACGCCGTTGTACACGGTGCGGATCCGGTCGGGCGCGGTCCCGCCGCGTTCCTCCCAGCGCCGGTTGTAGCGGCTGCCGGGGGTGACGAGTGCGGCGCGGCGGTACGACTCCTCGGCGAGCAGCCGGTAGAAGCCGAGCATGACGGCCTTGACGGGCCAGCCGTACGGGCCGGTCCGGTAGCCGAGATACCGCTCGCGCAGATAGACGCCGTGCTCGGTGAGCAGGAACGGTGTGCCGTGTTCGTGGTGCGCCAGCAGCCCGGGAAGGGTCGCCAGGCCGCCGCTGACGGCGTGCGTGATGCTTCCCGGCACGGGTTCGGCGGAGAGCGGACGCAGCGCGTGTTCCAGCAGGTCAGTGGCGGTGAGCGCGTCGTGCAGGGTGGGCCGCGCCGCCGCGGCGGCGACATGCGGCCGGTTCCAGACGTCGGTGAGGACGCGCAGGGCGTCCTCGGAGCGGAGCGCCGCGGAGAGCGATCCCGCGCGTGCCAGCGCCGCCAGCGCGTACAGCTGGGGAGCGAACTCCGCTTCCGCCGCCGGGTCGAGCAGGGCCAACAGGAAGCGTTCGTAGCCGGCGCGGAACAGCTGCGCCTGGCGGCCGCGGGGTGCGCGGCCGGTCGGCGGCTTGCCCCACAGCGGTATCTCGGTGAAGTCCCGTACGTTGCCCGGAAGATCCCAGGCGAGGGACTCCCGCCCCGTGCCGGTCACGGCTATCAGACGGAAGTCGAAGTCCGGTATTCCCCGGACGAGTTGGTCGCACCACACGCTCACTCCGCCGTGGCTGTGCGGATATGTGCCCTCGGTCAGCAAGGTCACCTGGGTCTGCATGGCGAATCGGTCCCCCCACGGGTCCGTCGGTGAATGCGCCGCGTACGGTCCTTCGCGGCACTGGAGGGCGCTGGAGCGCCGGCTGTGTGCCGGCGGCTCCAGCGCCTTTCCACGTGATCGTTCGGTCGTGCTCGGTCCTGCTCGGTGGTGCTGCGCGTGGTGCCTGTGCTGCTCAGCTGTGGTGCGAAGCCGTCGCCGAGCAGGCGCCGAGCCGGCGCTAGCGCCGTGCTGCCCTGGTGTTCTTGCGGTGCTGCTTCTGCTTGCCGGTGTCACCGGGGCCGTACGGAACCGGGTCGGTCGCACCCGTCGGCACGGGCAGTGCCTGTGCCGGGGCCTTCGCCTTGGCGACCTGGGCACTCTGCGCGGCCTTGGCCGGCGTCGCGGTGACGACGGCGGGTGTGACGGCGGCGGTGAGTTTGAGCGTCACCGAGCTCTGCAGCGATCCAGGGGCCACCCAGCCGGACAGCTGTCCGGCGTAGGCGCCGCCGAAGGCCGTGGTGCCGATGAGCTGTGCCTGGCGGGTGCCGACGGGCATGCTCGCGGTCGACTGAAGGCCGCTCGGCCCGGTGACGGTGACGGTGTCACCGATCCGGTAGGCGGTGACCTTGTTGGCCTTGACGGCCGTGTCCCAGGCGGCGCGCCTGGCCAGCTCGGCGGAGATGTCGGCCATCCGCAGGTTCACGATGGGCGTGCTGGCGGCGTACAGGTTCTTGTAGTCGCCGAGGATCTTCTCCATGACCGGATAGGCGATCCGGTCCTCGGCGAAGTTCGACTGGTGCACGTAGTGCGGCCGCGGGTTGTTGGACAGCACGTGCCCGAGGTCCGTCCGCGCCTCCAGCGGAACGATGTACGAGGCGTAGCCGGTCGCCGTGTCCAGCGGCGTGTCCAGGCAGGTGGACGTCGCGGAGCCCTCGCAGATGCCGCTGCCGCCGTCGGCCGCCCTGGTGTAGATCCAGTTGTACTCGTCGACCTCTTCGCTCGCCTTGCCCGCGTTGTAGAAGACGTTCATCGGGAAGCGCGGCACCGTCAGTGCCGGTCCGACCTTGCGCTGCTGCGGGTCGCGCGAGTTGTCGCTGCCCAGCACCGTCACCCCGGTCGCGCTCAGCGACGTGGCGAGGTTCGGGTTGTCGAGCGGCTGCTGCGGCAGGATCTTCAGGCCGGAGTGCTCACCGGTGAGCAGCTCCTGCTTGTTGACGGTGAGGCCGTGCTGCGTGGCCCAGGTCGTGTTGTCCTTGATCTGCGCGGTGATGTCCGCCTTGGAGGTCCACACCACCGCGCCGGTGGCGGTCGTCGAGCACTTCCACGGCACCACGGAGACGTCCTGGACGCAGCCGAGGTACGGGTGGGTGTAGGTGTGGTTGACCCAGCGGTAGGCGTTCTTGTCGGCGATGAGCTGCGTCGCGAGCGGGTCCGTCCCGCCGTGCTCCGCCTTGTAGCCCTCGCTGCCGCCGCCGTTGTACATCAGGTCCGGCGTGAAGCCGTTCGCCGCCGACCACTGCTTGAGGTACGTGGCGTCCGCGGGCGTCATCCGGATGGGGTCCGGGTCCGACTGGTCGGTGCCGACCGCGCAGTCCACGTCGCCCGGGGTGCAGTTGAGCGTGGGGTTCCAGCGGTCGTCGCCGAGGAGTACGTCGTCCATGTGCAGGGCGAAGTAGTTCCGGTCGGCGCCGAGGTGGATGCCCTGGGTCATCCACTCGACCATGCCGCGGGCGAGCAGCCGGAACTGCTGCTGGTACTGGTTGTAGACGAACGTCACGACCAGTTCGCGCCGGCCGTCGTGGCTGTACTCCCCGACGAGCGAACCGCGGGCGGTGCTTCCCTGGATCGGCGCGTCCACGTAACTGGTGAACGTGGCTCCGGCGGCCTGGGTCGCGAGCGGCGTGGCGAGGAAGGCGTAACTCTCGCCGACGGTGGGTGAGTTGTCCTCGAAGGGAACGTTCCCCTTGAGGTAGCCGAACGGCCCGGCGGTGGCGGTCGCCGCGGCGGTGACGCCGTCCAGCGAGCCGATGTAGCCGGGGTCCTGCGCGTAGTTCAGCCCGACCTCGGGCCGGGCGTAGGTGTACGCGTCGACCTGCGGGATGCCGAAGGCCGTCTCGTACGCGGCCAGTGCCGCCATCTCGGCGGATCCGGCGCCGAACGGGTTGTCGTTCGGCAGGACGACGGCCTGGAACTTGGCGCGCGGCCGTCCGCTGACCGTGTCGCTCAGATAGGCCGCGGTGATCTGCGGCCGTGCGGCGCTGTTCAGGTCGAGCGTGGTGTACGGCGTGCCCGCGCTGTCGAGTTCGGCGGTGATGGCCTGGGTGGCCGGCCCGCCGTCGTCGACGACGAGCACCCGCAGATCGATCCTGGGTGTGACGGCCGCGGCGGTCGCATCCGCGGAACTCGGGCCGGCTGCGGGCCAAGTGAGGGTGAGCATCGCCGCGGCAGTACACGCGGTGGCAAGGCGGGTCGTTCGACCCATGGATTCCTCCCCCGGGAGGGCACGCCAAGGCAGCCCTCTCAGGCGCCCCCGGCCCTCCCTATTCCAATGAACTGGGTTGCAGTGGGATAGGTGCGACCGTCAGATCTCCCCGTCTTGAGGTCGCCCGTGTCACATCGTGGAGCAAAGGGCAGGGTTTGTGGAGGGGAATCGTGAAGGCGGTGAAAAAGGCACAGCATTGTTCATTTCCGAAAGCGGGTTCTTGGCTCTCGGGGCAGCTGGTGGGGCGGGAGCGAACCGGATGGGGGGATGGGTTTCCGCTGGTTGACGTACGTGTGAGCGAATAGTAATCAGCGGAAATGTTAAAGCAATATCCCGAGGTCGGGGGTATCGGGATGCATAAATGTGCGCGCCGGGAGGCGGCGGGAATTCAGGGATAAGTTACTGTCCAGGATTTGTCTCCGCTGTGTTCTGATTTCGTAACAGCGGGGGGCGGCGGAGTTCTGGACGGAGTTTAGGGCGCGGCGCCGAATCGCGATTGCGGGTGCGGGGTGCGGGGTTCGGGTACGGGTTCGCTGCGCTGCGCTTCGGGGCGTCAGACTCCGTTGACGAGCCGGATGTACCGCACCCAGTCCCAGTTGGGCCCGGGGTCGGTGTGGTCGGTGCCCGGGACCTGGACGTGGCCGATGATGTGGTTGCGGTCCTTGGGGATGCCGTACTTGTCGCAGATCGCGGCGGTGAGCGCGGCGGAGGAGTGGTACATCGCGGCCGTGAAGTACGCCGGCTGGTCCACCCACCCCTCGTGCTCGATGCCGATGCTGCGCGTGTTGTAGTCCCAGTTGCCCGCGTGCCAGGCGATGTCGTGCTCGCGCACGCACTGCCCGATCGATCCGTCCGACGACTTGACGACGTAATGCGCGCTCGCCGCGTGCGCCGGGTCCTGGAAGACCCGGATGGTGTCGGCGTAGGTCTCCTGCGTGACGTGGATGACCACCAGGTTGACCGGGTAGCTCGTGATCCGGTTCGACGCCGTGTAGTTGCTCGTGCTCGCGGGGGACCAGACGGCCGACGGGTAATCGACGGTCGCGGCGTCGGCATGCTTCGAGCCGACGAGGCCTGCTGCCGCCACGGCGCCGAGGGCGAGGCCGCCGCGCAGCAGGGCGCGCCGGGAGGTCGCGGGGCTGCCGGGCGTGCCGGCGCTGCCGGGCGTGCTGGAGGTGCCGGGCCTGCGGTCCATGGAGGCTCCCTGGGACGTCATGGTGAGGTCGGGTGCATGACCATCGGGTGGGGCGTGACCATCGGGTGGGGCGTGACCATCGTGGGCCCCGCGCGCGAACGCTGCCAAGGGGCAGGGGAATTGGCAGTGGTCCAGACCGGTGAAGAGTACGCCGACGTGCCCTTCCGAGGCCGTTCCGCCATCGTTCCCGGCACGTCCTGGACCACTGCTTTCCGCTGTTACACGGAGGTGACGCTTCCCGCATGATCCAGGGATCGGTCGCGTGTGACGATCTCCCTACCGCAAGCCGCAGGGACCGAGCAGGAACGCTGAACGGAACGCCGCGCGGGGCGCAGAATCCAGCTCCACCATCCACGTTCACGTTCCCTGGGGGGATCACCATGTCTGCTCGCACCTTGTCGCGCCGTCCACGCCTCGCCGCCGCCGCTGCTGTCGCCGTGGCCGCCGTCTGCGGTACCGCGCTCATGCCGGCCGCCGCGTACGCCGACGCCCCGGCCACCAAGCCGCTGCACATCGAGTTCGGCACCCCTTCGCCGGCCGGCCCGCTCGCCCGGGGAGGGGCGACCGAGTCCTACACGGTCAGTGCGACGAACAACAACGACAAGGCTGTCGAGTTCAACGCGAACGTCTTCGGCATCCCCAGCGGCGCGAGCCCGCTCGACGGCTCCGAGGTGAAGCTCGCGGTCGTGCCGGTCTCGGCGCCGGCCACGGACATCGAGGTGGGGCGCCAGGACATGGCGATGGTGGTGCACCTCCACCCGCACGGCACGAAGTCCGCCCCCTTCTCGATCCCGGCCAACACCACCTACACCTGGAAGATCACTGTCGGGCTCAATGCCGACTTCCCCGCCAACGACGGAAATCTCACCCTGACCTTCGACACCGGCAACTACGAGGACAATCCCTCGCACTCGATCCCGTCGATCTCCTTCCAGGCCAGCCCCTCGATCAGGATCGGCACGATCAAGGATCACTTCGGCGGCGCCACCAAGGTGTCGGCCGCGAAGTCGGCGGTGTTCTCGCTCGATGTCGTCAACGAGGCGGGCGGTCACTTCAGCAAGCCTCTGCGCACCCAGCTCACCGCGTTCGGCGCCGGCGGCGACCCGGCGCTGGACCTGTTCGTGTGGCTCGAAGGCCGCTGGGTCGAGGTCGCGGCTCCGGACCACGTCAACACGTGGCTGCTGCCCGACATCCCCACCGGCTTCGCCGAGGGGACGTACCACTACAAGCTCATGTTCACGCTGCCCGCGGGCAAAGCCCCCAAGACGGCCAAGGTCCTCGAGCTGAACGCCCAGACCGGGCTGAGCAGCGGCAACACCAGCATCATCGCCGAGACCGACGAGAAGATCACCGTTCTCCCCACGGCCCCGGTCACCACTCCGACCGGCACCCCGTCGGCCACCCCGACCCCGTCGCCGTCCTCGACCACGAACAGCCCCGCCCCGTCGGCCCCGGCCGCCACGGACGCGCCCGTCGTCAACACCAAGGCCTCCCTCGCGCACACCGGTGCCAACGGCAGCAACGGCACCCTCGTCGCCGGCGCGGGCGCCCTGGTCGCCCTGGGCGCGGCCATGGCCTTCATCGGCCTCCGCCGTCGGCGCCAGCAGGGCTGACGCTCCGGTGTGACGCCCCCGTATGACGAGACCCCGGCCGGAATCCTCCGGCCGGGGTCTCGTCGTTCATCACGTTCCGTAGTGGGTCCACCCCACTCCGCATAACAACTGACCCACGCTCACATCACCGTCGTATCACTCCGATCACCCCTCTTCGTCCGATAGCATCCCGTCCGCCCGATTAGTCGCCACTGCCAACTCCTCCTTTCGGCTTGGAAAAGACCCCCGGCTCAATTACCGTTCGATAACGCAGCGCGGTCGTCACTGCCGCCGTAGAGGCGGCACCGTGCGCTTGCCGAATCCCGTCCGCGGGAACCGGGGACCCACTCATTGGGGTGAATCGGGCTGCACTTTGGCCCGTAGGAGACCTTCCTGCTCCGAACCCGTCAGCTAACCCGGTAGGCGAGAAGGAAGGAAAGGAGAGCGCCACCCGTGGCGTCGAACCAGTCTGCCTACGCCCCATCACCCGAGGCTCCGGAAGCCGGGGAATGGGACGAATGGAACCCCACCGCGGAGTCCGTCGCCCCGGATAGGGGCAACAAGCACCGGCTCCCCAAGCCGCGTTCCATAGCCCGTGGTTCGACCGTATTGAGCGTCGCGGCCGTGGCCGCGATGGGCGCGGGCGGAATGGCGGCGGCCGCCGACAAGTCGCCGGTGCCGATCTCGCTCCCGGACCTTTCCGGGCTGCCGGACGCGCCGGACCTTCCGAAGCTCTCCGAGATGCCGGGGATCAGCACCCTCGTGGGCGCGGACGACGCCCCGGTGGCCACGGCATCCACCGCCGCGCCCGGAGCGGCCACGACCTCATGGGCGACGGACGCCGGCGAGGCGCTCCGCACCCGCATCCTCGAACACGTCGCCCAGCAGCGCGACGCGGCGGACCAGGCGGTGCGCGACGCGGCCGCCGGACAGGCGGCGGCAACGGCCGCCAAGGAGGCCGCCGCGCAGAAGGTGCGGGACACGGCCGCCGCGGCGAAGGCGGAGGTCGCCGCCAAGAAGAAGGCCGCGGAGGTCGCCGCCGCGAAGGCCGAGGCTGCCCGCCTCGCCGCACTCGCGGCCTCATACACCAAGCCGGTCGCCTCGTACTCGCTCACCGCGAGCTTCGGGGAGTCCAGCTCCCTCTGGGCCAACACCCACACCGGCCAGGACTTCGCGGCGCCCACCGGTACGCCGGTGTCCGCGATCCACAGCGGCACCATCACCTCGGCCGCCTGGGCGGGCTCGTACGGCTACCGCATCATCCTGACCCTCGATGACGGCACCGAGATCTGGTACTGCCACCTCTCCTCCATGGTGCAGACCTCGGGCAAGGTCACCACGGGCGAGACCATCGGCCGGGTCGGCGCCACCGGCAACGTCACCGGGCCGCACCTCCACATCGAGGTCCGCCCGGGAGCGGGCGACCCGATCGACCCGATGCCGTGGCTGCGCGCCCGCGGCATCGACGTCTGACCGAAGGCGCCGGCAGCGCGGACTGGCCCAACCGCCCAACGGTCCAGCCGCCCAACAGTCCAACCGCCCAACAGTCCAACCGCCCAACGGTCCAACGGTCCAACAGTCCAACAGTCCAACAGTCCAACCGCAAACCCTGACGGCCGTGGTGACCCCCCGCTCCAGGGCCGTCGGCATGTCCGACCGTCCGACCGTCCGACCGTCCGACGAACTCTCGGGCCTATGACAGGTCGACGATGTCCTCCGCGTAGAGCGTCTCCAGGGGCCGCGGACCGATGTACTGCTGGCAGTTGCACGGCCGGGCCTCGTACGAGACGGGCTTCTTCTCGGCATCCCACGCGGTCGGCGTCTGGACCACTTCGTGGCACTTGCCCTGCTTGTCGTGCTTGGCCAGATGGTGCGTGCAGCCGCAGATCGCCTCCGGCGGCCGGTTCGCCGCCTGCAGCGCGCGCTGCTTCTCGCCCTCCGCGGAGATCAGCTCGACCTTCCGCTCATGCCGGGTGCGCATGGCGTGCCGGAACCGATTGCCCCACCAGCCACCGCCCGACAGGACGACCCACGCAATGGCCCACACGTACCAGCCCACGACCGACCGCCCCCATCCTCCGCTTGCACGCTCGCACCTCGTGTGACGTGAAGTTGCATCGTAGTAGCCGCAGCTGCCGCAATCACTGGGGCCGTATACCCCTACTGGCGATCTACCCGTCCGACCGCACGGCCGACTGCACGACCGACTACGCGGCGGAGTCCGCACGGCCGCGTGCCTCGGCCGAGCGCCGCCGCCGCACCCAGAACGCCAGCGGCGCGGTAGCGACGGCCGCGAGAGCTCCCGGCCCCTTGAACGTGTCCGGCACCGGCAGCGTCGCCCAACGGTTCATCGGCCAGGCGACCACGAACGCCCGCCCCACCACGTTCTTGACCGGAACAAAACCGTCACCGGCGCGCTGCCGCTGGTGGTACCGCGAGTCCTGCGAGCCGTTGCGATGGTCCCCCATGACCCACAACTTCCCCTGCGGCACCTTCACCGTTCCCACGGGATCGTCCCCGCACGGCGTCGCCCCGGCGAAGATGTACGGCTCGTCCAACGCCACCCCGTTCACCTTCACCGGCCCGCCGGCGTTGCACTCCACGGTGTCGCCACCCACCGCGATCACCCGCTTGATCAGATCCTTCTCGTCGGCCGACGGCATCAGCCCGATGAAGCTCAACACCCGCTGCGTCTGCCGCTGCACGGCATTCTGATGCTTCACCGGCTGGTCCTTCAGCCAGTCACCCGGGTCGTGGAACACCACGACCTCCCCTCGCTCGGGCTCGGCCCCGAACCACGGCGTCAGCTTGTCCACCAACACCCGGTCGCCCTCCTGCAGCGTGTTCTGCATCGACCCCGAGGGAATCGAGAACGCCTGCACGAAAAACGTCTTGATCCCCAGCGCCAACACCAACGCCACCCCGACCAACAACGGCCACTCCACCCAGGCGGGCCGCCTCCGCTTCACCCGCCGAGCCCTTATGCCTGTCGCGCCCCCGACAGCACCCGTCTCCGCCACCACCGCGCCCCCCCGCTCTTCCTCCGTACACACCGTCGGTTATCCAACGAACGAGGGTTCCCGCGGGCGTTCGACTGTTCCTACGTCACGATGGCTTATCGTCCCTCGTGATGCGCTCGATGGTAGGCGAGGAATTCTTCCGCAATCAGATGGGAAGGGCTCTCACGCAGATAGTCATTTCCCTGCGGGTTTCCGTGGATGACGATCCTGCGGTCGGTCGATATGGTGAGCATCCCCATGTCGAAGAGCACATGATGATTGGGGCAAAGACAGAGGACGTTGCTCGAGATGTCGGGTCCATCATGCGGGCGCCCCAAGGGGCGGATATGCGCCGCCTCCGCGTAGGCGCCTGAGGGAGTGACGAGTCGTGTATCGCACACCTGGCAGGTGTAGTTGTGAATCCGCTTGACGTGGTTGGCGACGGCGGTGCTGCGGATGATCCGCTGGGTGGAGACGCTTGCCCGGCCAGGAGCCAGCGTGCCCGGGGGCGGTGTGCGGGCGATGTTAGTGGCAGCATTCGCATCAGCGGACGTCGTATCGGCGGTGATTGCGCGTAGCCGATAGCGCCAGACGAGGAAGTTGGATTGGCCCCGATCTGACCAGTATTCTTCGACACGAAATAGCCCATCGTAGCGGAGTCCAGATGCGGGCGAGTGCTCCTTATCTCCCCCTTTTCCGCGTATGACTCGAACCGGCGTACCGGAGGATATGCTCGTTACCAACGCGGCGTTGCCGAGCTTAAGTTCTTGGTCGTGAGTGTGGCGATTCGAGCCAGCGGCCCTTCCTCCTTGGCCCGTATAAATAATCTCGTTTCCATAATCTTCGTCGTCTTCGTAGCCTCCGGAGACGACAATGGATTCGGCCCCTCGATCTGCTTTCCCGCATATGCCCGCCTGGTGCGGCCGGTGAACTTTGGCAGCTGCAAGGCTCTTCCGGTTGGCGAACTCGCTTCCCACGGGAACGTTCGGAGGATGGCCGAAGCCGTCGAAGGAACCGGGGTGCAGGCTGTCGGTCACGATTGCTGCCTTCGTCTCTATCGCGGTCGCAGTTCGGCGGGTTAGGCGGTGCCCGGGCGGCCGCAGTGTTCTGCGTACGGGATCTGGGCGCCGCACCAGCACGGGCTTGCGTGGGGTGGGGGCCAGGGGGTGGCGTGGCCGCGGGCGGCCAGGGAGGTGGCGTAGGCCGCGGGGAGGGACGGGGTGGCCGGCGGGAGGGTCTGGGTGCGGGCGTAGGCCTCGTACGTGGGGAGGGTGGCGGTGACGACGCCGAGGAACGGGGCGCCCGTCGCCGAGAGCGCGTGGAGGGCCTGTTCGACGCTGCGCAGGTGCTCGGGGTAGCTGCCGTAGTCGGCGGCGAAGACGGGGTACCGGGTGAGCAGCGCGATGAGTTCGGCCTCGGGCCAGTACAGGACCGCCAGCGGGTAGGGGCGGGACAGGGCGGCCCGGTGGTCGGCGAGTTCGGTGCGGAGGCGTTCGATCTCGCGGCGGACCTCGGCGGGGTCGTCGGAGCCCAGGGACCAGAGGCGTTTGGGGTCGTGCAGCTCGTCGAGGGGGACCGGGGCGCTGTGGACGTAGTCGGCGAGGTGGTCGCGGTCGTCGTGGGACTCACCGAGGAGCCGGCGGACGCGGTGCCGGGTGATGAGGATCCTGCGGGCCTCGTAGGTGACCTCGTCGGGGGTGAGGAAGTGGTCGGTGGCGTCCTCGAACCAGGCGGCGGCGGCCGGCAGGTCGTCGTGGACCTCGAAGGTCTCGCCGATGATCTGCCACGGCGGCAGGCTCGCCGGGGCCTGCGCGCGGACGGTGACGGCGAGCTCGCGGGCCTGCTGCTCGGCGCCGGTGTCCCACAGGGCGGCGGCCTTGAGCGCCTGGACGAGCGCGGGGTCCGAGACGGGGTCCGAGGCGGGGTCGAGAAGTGCATCGTAGAGGGGCAGGGCCTCGGCCGGGCGCTCGGCGAGGATCCACTGCGCGGCGGCGGCGAGAAGCAGCTCCTCGCGGTCGTCGGGTTGCTCGGGGACTTTCCGCAGGAGCCGCTCGGCTTCGGCGGCATATTCGCGCTGCTCGGACATGGTTGGACGCTACTGCGATGTGCCGTCGCAGGCCAGGGTGCGGGTGGGGCGCGGGCCGGGCGCAGGGAAGCGTCGGGTGGGTCAGATGTTCTGACCGCCGTACGGGGGCGGTTGCTGGCCGTAGGGCTGGGGGCGGAGGGGCTGCGGCCCGGGGGACGAGGGTCCGAAGGGCTGGGGCCCGGGTTGCTGCGGGCCGTAGGGCTGCTGTCCGTAGTGCTGGCCGTACTGGCGTTGCGGATACGGCCCGTACGGCGGTTGCTGCCACTGGCCCCAAGCCGGCGGCACCGCCGGGCGGGTCGCCCAGGCGGCGTGGGTGAGGGCGGGCTGGGCGACGTCCTTGCGCTGCCAGAGGTGGTGGAGGAGCTCCTGCTCGCGGGCCACGAAGTGCGGCCCGGCGGTGCCGCGGGCGGCGGCGGCGCGGAGGAAGGCGAGATGGGTCGCGAAGGCGATGTACTCGCGGACGGTGCGGGCCGCCGCGTCGCCGTGCGCGCGGCGGGCGGCGGCACGGGCCACGCTGCGGGCCTTCATCGAGGCGAGCGCGACGGGTTCCGGCGGGGTCAGCCAGCCGGCCATCGCGTAGACCGGCAGCTGGGCGCGGATCAGCCCCAGCTCCTTCGACCTCGACCAGATGGCGAGCCACACCACGAGCGCGAACACCGGGATCATGATCGCGCCGTACATCGCCAGGAAGCCGAGCGGGGCGAGTGACGCCGAGCTGTTCCAGACGCCGTGCAGGAGCATCGCGAGCAGCCAGCCGCCGATCGGGGCGAGCCAGCGCCAGGGGCGGCCGGGCCGGGTCATGGCGGCGATGGCGAAGCCGGTGCCGGTCATCGCGGTGAAGAGCGGATGCGCGAACGGCGTCATCACGACCCGGACGAAGAAGGTCGCCGCGGTGGAGGACTGCAGGCCGGAGGAGCCGTAGGCCTGGTCCTCGCCGAAGGCCGAGCCCAGGTACAGGATGTTCTCGGTGAAGGCGAAGCCGGTCGCGGTGAGGCCGGCCACCACGATGCCGTCGACGATGCTCTCGAAATGCCGGCGCCGGAAGAGGAACAGCAGCAGGATCGCGGCGCCCTTGGCCGTCTCCTCGACGAGCGGGGCGACGAAGGTCGCGCCCCAGGTGTCGGTCTGGGACGGGCTCGCGGTGAAGGTCGTCGCGAGGAGCTCGGTGGCGTACTCGTTCGCCAGTATCGCCACCAGGGTCGCGGCGCACGCGCCCCAGGCGAAGGCGAAGACCAGGTTCTTCCACGGACTCGGCTCGACCCGGTCGAGCCAGATGAACGCCCAGATCAGCACCGGCACCGGCAGGATCGACAGGGCGAGGCCGACGAAGAACCCCTCCGTCCCTATCTGCTGCCGCACCAGCGCGAGGATGATCACGCCGCACAGCGCGAGCAGGGTGAAGAGGGCTCCGGCGCGTACCGCCTTGCTCTCCCAGAAGGCGCGGCGCGGCTTGTAGTGCCACTGTTCCGGAGCGGTCGGGACGGTGGTGAACTCGGGCGCCTTCTGAGCGTGCTCTGGGTACTCGGGGACCGGGTGGTTCGAGGAGTCGGGCGAATGCGAGTACGAGGACACCAGTCGACAGTACGGGGGGATGGAGGGTGTGCGCGATGCCCTTCCCCATACGTCTTCGGCTGCGGCCGGAATCGACCGTTCCGGATTCCGCTTAGGCCGGGGGCGCCTCCCAGCGGCAGCAGGGGGCAAGGCTTAGCGGCGAGTGAACAGCAGGTCGTGGACGATGTGGTCCTTGGCCAGTCCCTGGCGCTCGAACTTGGTCATGGGACGGAAATCGGGGCGCGGGGCGTAGCCGTCGCCGTACTGGTTGGTGAAGTCCGGGCTGCCGGAAAGCACCTCCAGCATCTGTTCCGCATACGGCTCCCAGTCGGTCGCGCAGTGCAGCGTCGCGCCGGGGCGGAGGAGCGGCGCCACCAGGGCCAGGAACTCGGGCTGGATCATCCGGCGCTTGTGGTGCTTGGCCTTGGGCCACGGGTCCGGGAAGTAGATCCGCAGACCCGAGAGGGACTCGGGAGGGAGCATGTCGCGGAGCAGCACGATCGCGTCGCCGTTGGCGACCCGGACGTTCGTCAGGCCGTACTGGTCGGCCAGATTGAGCAGATTACCCTGGCCGGGGGTGTGCACGTCGACGGCCAGAATGCCGGTGGCCGGGTCGTCGGCGGCCATCCGCGCGGTGGCGTCACCCATCCCGAAACCGATCTCCAGGACGATGGGCAGGCCCGGGTCCCCGAAGAGCTTGGCCAGGTCGAGGGGGGAGCCGTCGAGCTCCACGCCCCACTCCGCCCAGTGCCGCTCCAGCGCGCCGGCCTGCGCGTCGGTCACCCGGCCGCGGCGGGCGTGGAACGTCCGGATGCGGTGCTCCTCACGCGAGCCCGCCGGGTCCGGAGCCGGACCGTCGGGGAACTTCGCGGGCCGGGCGGCGGGGCGGCCGGCGGAACGCTCGGAGGCCGGTGCTGCGGCCGGGGCCGGGGCCGCGGGCTCAGCGGCCGTTGCCGGTATGGCCACGACGACGGGCTCGGCGTGCGCGGCAGGAACCAGGGACTCGGCCGCGGGGGTGCTGGGGGGCGTGGGTGAACTAGACACGATGGGCCCAATTCTACGGGCGGGTGGAAGCACCCCCGCCCGGCCGGCGGCGGGGCCGGTCGTCAGCCCCCGGCCCGGCCCCTCCGCCCGCGAGCCCGGACCCGGCTACGCCGTCTGCAGGGTGGCCAGTGCCGACAGGGCCCGGCGGGCCACTTCGCGCCCGATCGGGAGGGACGCCGTCGCGGCCGGCGAGGGCGCGTTGAGGACGTGGACGAAGGGGCCGGAGCCGCCGAACAGGAAGTCGTCGACGAGGGTGCCGTCACGGAGCACCGCCTGGGCGCGGACGCCGGCGGGCGCCGGTATCAGGTCGGACGTGCGGAGCGCGGGCAGCAGGCGCTGCGCGGCGGCGGTGAAGGCGCGTTTGGACAGCGAGCGGTGGATCTCGCCGATCTCGTACCGCCAGTGGCGGCGGGCGATCCGCCACGTGCCGGGGTAGCCGGCGACCTCCGCCATGTCCCGGGCGCGGAACGTGCGGCGGTGGTAGCCCTCGCGGGCCATCGCCGGGACCGCGTTGGGGCCGAGGTGCACCCCGCCGTGCACGTCCCGGGTGAGGTGGACGCCGAGGAAGGGGAAGGCCGGGTCGGGGACCGGGTAGACCAGGCCGCGGACCAGGCCGGTACGGGACGGCTTCAGCTCGTAGTACTCGCCGCGGAAGGGGACGATGCGCATCCCGGGCTCGTCGCCCGCGAGGCGGGCCACACGGTCGCAGTGCAGGCCCGCGCAGTTCACGAGGGTCTTCGTACGGATCTCACCGGTGGTGGACTCGACGACGATCCCGGCGCCGTCCGGCCCGGAGCCGCGGGTGCGGGTGATCGAGCGGACCTCGGCGCCGTACTGGATCCTGGCGCCCGCGTCGGTGGCGAGCCGGGCCATGGTCGCGGCCACCGCGCCGTAGTCGCAGATGCCGGTGGAGCCGACGTGGATGGCGGCCAGGCCGGCCGCCTGCGGTTCGTACTCCTGGATCTGGGCGGGGCCCAGCTCGCGCACCGAGATGCCGTGCTCCCGGCCGCGCTGGACCAGAGCATGCAGCCGGGGCAGCTCGTCCCGCTCCGTCGCGACGATGAGCTTGCCGGTGATCTCGTGCGCGATGTCGTGCTCCGCGCAGAACTTCGCCATCTCGGCGGAGCCCTGGAGGGCGTAGCGCGCCTTGAGCGACCCCGGGGGGTAGTAGATCCCGCTGTGGATCACTCCGCTGTTGCGGCCGGTCTGGTGCCGGGCCGGGCCGGGCTCCTTCTCCAGGACCGTCACCCGCGTGCCCGGTGCCGCACGGGTCAGCGCGTAGGCCGTGGACAGGCCGACGATGCCCGCCCCGATGACGACGACATCGTTCACATCATCGGCGTACGGTCCCATGCCACCTCCCCGGCTCCGCGCTTCTGACCGGACGGCCAGTCGCCCCCATCATGGGCCCCCATCATGAGTCCCCTTCATGAAGCCCCCGCCATGACGCCATGAAGTCCTCGACCTGAAGACATCCCCATCATGAACTGGCCCACTGACAATCGTCGCAAACCCTTGCGGGGCAAGGTGTGCGACCCGTGGACGCAGTCCGTGGACCGCACAGGCGGTCCACGGGCGGCTCACGGGTTCGTGAGTTCCCGAACTCACGACGTCTACTGCTACAGCTACAGCTACAGCTACGGCTACAGCTACGACCAGGGCGACAACATCGGTTACGGCTTCGGTTGTGCCTAGGGCGGCATCACGCCGGCGCCGCCAGCAGCGGCCTGGCCCGTTCCCGCAGCTCGACGACCCGCGGTTCGTTGCCGTACGGCTCCAGCCGGTGCAGCAGATCACGGACGTACTCCGTGGTGCGCGCGGACGAGATGCGGCCGGCGACCTCGACCGCCTTGGTCCCCGCGGCGCAGGCGGCGTCCAGGTTCCCCGACTCGAGTTCGGCGACGGCGGACACGACGAGGCGCAGTCCGTGCGAGCGGACGTACTCCTCCGTGGGCCGGGCCAGCGCCTGTTCGGTGAACCGCTGCACCTGGCGGGGTACCCGCAGGTCGCGGTAGCACTCGGCGGCGTCGGCGGCGAGCCGGTCGTAGGAGTAGAAGCCGAGCCAGGCGGGATCGGCGTCGCCGTCCCGGGAGCGCTCCAGCCAGGACTCGGCCGCCGCGAGGGACGTGGCG
This sequence comes from Streptomyces sp. H39-C1, assembly GCF_027158125.1. Taxonomy (NCBI): domain Bacteria; kingdom Bacillati; phylum Actinomycetota; class Actinomycetes; order Kitasatosporales; family Streptomycetaceae; genus Streptomyces; species Streptomyces sp. H39-C1. Next base: position 41,275 of record NZ_JAPVLS010000007.1, on the reverse strand, counting down.
CACGCGGCGGCTTCGCCGGCCTTGGCGTGGGCGCGGGCCTCGACGAGCTGGAAGAAGCTCATCGTGCGGGCGGTGGCCAGACCGCGGTTGCGTTCCAGGGCGGCCTGCGCGAGGTCGACGCCCTCGTCGGCGAAGTTCCGGTACGTGGCCTGCAGGGACATCGACGCCAGGACGTAGCCGCCCAGGGGGACGTCGGCCGCCGCGCGGGCCAGCCGCAGGGCCTGGATGTAGTAGCGCTGCGCGGCCTCCTGCTGGCCGGTGTCGAAGGCCATCCAGCCGGCGAGCCGGGTGAGTTCCGCGGTGGCACCGAAGAGCGAGCGGCCGACCTCGTCGCTGTACGAGCCGAGCAGCAGCGGTGCCGCCTCGACCCGCAGGCATTCGGGGACCATGCCGGAGCGCCAGTCGCCGCCGCCGTACTTCGAGTCCCAGCGGCGGGCGTCGTCCGCGGCCTCGCGCAGCTTCGCCACGTCCGAGTGCCCGACGTGGGCGGTGCCGGGCGCGGCGGCGTCGCGCGCGACCAGGGCGTCGGCGGGGGTGATCAGCCAGCGCGAGGCGGGGGTCACGTACGCGCTGACCGCGAAGGAGCCCGCCAGGCTCTGCCAGATGCCGGCACCGCCGGGGCCGCGGCGGCCGGCCAGGTCGAGCCGCCACAGGTCGGTGGCGGACTTCACCGCCTCGCCGACGTCGCGCGGGAAGGCGAGCCCGACCTCGGGCGCCGGATCGGCGTCCGCGAGCCCGATCTCGTGCAGCGGGACGGGACGGCCGAGCTTGCTGCCTATGGCCGCGGCGATGAGGTGCGGTGCGGCGCCCTGCGGCACCATGCCCTTGCTGACCCAGCGGGCCACCGAGGTCTTGTCGTAGCGGAGGGTCAGGCCCCGTTGCGCGCCCAGGTCGTTGACCCGGCGGGCGAGGCCCGCGTTACTGATGGCGGCCAGGGCGAGAAGGGTGCCGAGCTTTTCGTTCGGCCCGCGATGTTCCTTGTTCACTGCGGTTCACCTCGCGATGCCGCTGGGGGCAGGCCGGACGGCCTGGTTGTCTCTCGGGGGGTCGGTGCAGACGGGAGCCCGGGTGAGAACCCGGTTCGGTACTCGGTCCGGTCCCGGGTTCGGTACTCGGTCCGGTCCCCGGTTGGGTACTCGTTTCGGTCCCCGGTTCGGCACCCAGATAGGGGACCGAGGGGGGATGCGGGCGAGAACTCGGGCGAGAACGGGGGGCGGCGGAAGCTGCCTCCCGGGAGAGCACAGCATGGCCACTCCTCGTCGGACGCACCGGCCGTACCGGGCGCACCGGGCGCGACGGCCGTTCCCGGCGAGCCGGTCGGGCCGGACGGGCGGGTCGCTCTGATCGGGCCGGATGAGCCTGGGGCATCGGATGAGCCGGAAATGCCAGGTGCACCGGATGAGCCGGGTGGGCGAAGTGCACCGGGTGGGCCGGGCGAGCCGGAAGGGCCCGGTGGTCCTGAGGCATCGGGTAAGCCGGGGGTATCGGCGGGGCCGGGGACGCCGGCCGGGCCGGGGATGCCGGTGGGGCCGGGAACAGCAGCCGGGCCGGGAGTGTCGGACGCGCCGGGGATGCCGGACGCGCCGGTCCGTCCGGACACACGAGGGCCGCGCACGTGGACCACGCTCTTGCCACCCCCTCGACACAAAGAACGGCCGCCCCAGCCCCCTTGTAGAGGCTGTGATGTCTGTGGAGCCCGATTCGGCCAATGTCGAGGACAAACCGGGCCCCGAGATGCCGGGGCGTTCGCTACTCGGGTACACCCAGCGTAGTTCGCCGCATCCCGACCGTTAAGAGGCCTGTCCCGGATGGCGAGATTGCAGCCCCCAAAAAGTGCCCGTGCTCCCGGTATATGTGGCTGTGCGCCCGCCCGTGCGCTCTTTGCCGTCCTGATCAGGAGCGCTTCCATGGACGGGTGGGTCGGCCCGTGGCCTCGACAAGCGGCAATGGCAAGAGACGGCGGGCCAGGGGGCTCCGCCGCCACAATCCCCGCGGGCGGCGGACCGGTCCGGGAGGCGTGCGGACGCCTCCCGGACTGTTGTTTTTATGCGGCGTATGTCCCGTATATGAGCCCGTTCGACCACGCATCCGGCGACCGGCATATCAACTCCGGCATGTGCCAGCCACTTTGGCGTGAAACCGACGTTTGGCTTCACGCGGACGACCCGGCGCTCCTCCCTGCGCCCATGCGCCTCCTTGTGCGCCGTGCCATGGCAGCATGTTCCTCAGGCGGAGCGGCAGTTCGCATGCCGCACAGCCAGTGGTCCACAGCCTGTGGAGGCGGCGATGCGGTGGTTGGTGGGGTGGAGCAGTGCCGCCGCGGGGTCACTCCCGGGCACTAAGGCCCGTACGGTCCTCCCGGTTGGCGCGCAACTTCTGTGGGGCGACCCGGATCCGCTGTGGGCGGTCGGTGACTGGCGTGCTGACGAAGTCCGCGTGATCCACGCCGACCCGGCCGGCGCCTCCTACCAGGGCGGCAGCAGCTATTCCGGTTCGGGATCCAGCTCGGGTTCCGGGTCCGGGTCCGGTTCCGGCGCGGCCTACGGGAGCGGGTACGGCAGCGGCTCCGGAAGCTACGGGGACGGGAACAACGGGTACGGGAACAACGGCTACAGCGGCAACAGCAGCCGCGGAGCCTCCAGTTACCAGAGCGCCAACGGCTACGGCGACAGCAACGGCAGTACCTACGGCGGCGGTCACGGCAGCGGCTACGGCAGCAGCCACCCCGCCATCGCCCGGATCGCCATCCTCGGCCGCTGCCACGCGAGCGACGCCCAGCTGCGCGTCGGCCTCTTCGCCGCCCGCGGGGGCGCCCTGCGCCACCTCACCGCATGGCCCGGCAGCTACACCGCCGTACTCCAACTCGGGCGCCGCATCACGATCCTGGGCGATCTCGCCGGCGCCCGGCCGGTCTTCCACACCCGCTGGGCGGGCGGTACGGCCTTCGCGACGGCCGCTCTCCCGCTCGCGGACCTCACCGAGGCGGGGCTGGACGTCACCCACCTCGCCGCCACCCTCGCCTGCCCGGACTCGCCCGAGGCACTCGGCGACGGGACGCCGTACATCGGCGTCCGGCGGGTGCCGCCGGGCCACGCCCTCATCCTGCGCGACGGCGTCCCCGAGATCAGCGGCTACGAGGCGACCGCGTCGCTCGCCGTCGGCAACCAGACCTCCGCCTCCGACACCGAGGCGGCGATCACCGGGGTCCGCGACGCCCTCGTCGACGCCGTACGGGCCCGGCTCGCCCAGCCGCGCTTCATCCCCGAGGCCGGCGAGGCACCGTCCCCCGGCATCGGCGCGGACCTGTCCGGAGGCAGCGCCTCCGCCACTCTCGCGCTGCTCGCCGCCGGACTGCCCGGCATGCCCGGCACCCCGCTCGGCCACGGGTCCTCGGCCGGGCAGCGGCTGCTGGCCGTCACCTTCAACGATCTGGCGGGCGGCGGACTGCAGTCCCGCGACGCCGAACTCGAACGGGCCAGGGCCATGGCCGCCGACCCCCGGCTGCACCACGTAGTGGTGCCGGGCGGCACCGAGGCGCTCCCGTACGCCGACCTCGGCTCGGGCCCGCTCACCGACGAGCCAGGACCGTCCCTCATCACCGCGGAACGGCACCGCCGCCGGCTCGCCGCGGGCGGCGCCGACCACCTCGTGGGGCACGGCGCCCGCCAGGTCCTCGACGCGCACCCGGCACGCCTCGCCGACCTGCTCCTGGACCGGCACCGCCGGCACATGCTGCGTCCGGTGGCCGCGCTCGCCACGGCGGACGGCCCGACCGGCCGCTCCGTCCTCGTCCCCTTCACCGTCTACCGCGCCGCCCGGCGGCTGGCCCGTACGCCTTACCAGCAGGGCGTGCAGGACGCCGCGGCCCGGCTGTTGCGGCGCGACTTCGGCTACGGCTCCGGCTCGTCCGCGGCCTCCGGCAACGGCTTCGGTCCCGGCTCGAGCTCCGGTGACACAGGTCCTGGCGCCGCGCTCAACGCTTCCCTCGCCGCGCTGGCCTGGGTGCGGCCGGGCCCGGCCGCCCGCTGGCTCACCGGCGAGGCCCTCGCCGAAGTATCGGTTCGCCTCCAGGAGGCGGCCGCCCGGCCCGGACCGGTGGAACGTCCGGGCGACCGGCGCGCGCGGGCCGCGCTGGCCCGGCACGCCGCCGACCACCGCGTCTTCGAGCAGGCCGTCGAGGTGCGCAGCCAGCGGCTGCACGCCCCGTTCCTCGACAACCAGGTCGTCCGCGCCTGCCGGGCGCTGCCCGAGGCGCTGCGCGTGCAGCCCGGGGCGCGGGTCTCGGTGCTGCGGGCGGTCCTGGCCGGCTCCGGGATCCGGGAGCTGCCGCCGGGCTGGGGCGCCAACTCCCATGTCTCGACCGCCGCCGCGTTCCGCACCGGGCTGCGGTCCTCCGTCGACGACCTCATCGAGCTGTTCGACACACCGCTGCTCGCCGACGCCGGGCTCGTCGAGGCCCGCGTCGTCCGCCAGGCCCTGCGGGCCGCCGCCGACGGGGAGGCGCTCCCGCTGGACGGGCTCGGCGAGCTCGTCGCGACGGAGGTCTGGCTCCGCCGGCTGCTGGCCCGCCGCGGATCCTGCTGGACCGGGGCGGACGCTCCGGAGCAGCGCGCTGTGGCGGGCGGGGTGCGCCGGCTCACGATGTGAGCGGTAGGGCGGTTACACGATGTGAGCGGTAGGGCGGTCAGGGGTCGGCCGATGGGAGGCGATCCGTTGTCAGTGCGATGCCCGACAATGGTGTGCAGGTCCGATGGCATGCGATGGCAACGGGCGATGGAGCGAACGGCGACCGCAGAGGACTCGTAATGGCGGTGTGGGACGACCTGGTCGGCCAGGACGCGGTGACGGCGCAGCTGTCCGCGGCCGCGCGGGATGCCGATGCCCTGGTGACGGCCACGTCGGCGGGCGCGAAGGGCGCGGCGCTGCCGACCGCGTCCAAGATGACGCACGCCTGGCTGTTCACCGGCCCGCCCGGCTCCGGCCGCTCCACCGCGGCCCGCGCCTTCGCGGCGGCCCTGCAGTGCACGAGCCCGGACCGGGCGCTGGGCGGGGTACCGGGCTGCGGGTTCTGCGACGGCTGCCACACGACGCTGATCGGGACGCACGCGGACGTCGAGATCGTCCGGACGGATCTGCTGTCGATCGGCGTGAAGGACACCCGTGACCTGGTGCGGCGGGCCGCCATGTCGCCGGCGGGCGGCCGGTGGCAGGTGATCGTCCTGGAGGACGCCGACCGCCTCACCGAAGGTGCGGGGAACGTGCTGCTGAAGGCGGTCGAGGAGCCCGCGCCCCGGACCGTCTGGCTGCTGTGCGCGCCCTCGGTCGAGGACGCGCTGCCGACCATCCGCTCCCGGTGCCGGCTGCTGAGCCTGCGGACCCCGTCCGTGGAAGCGGTCGCCGACGTCCTGGTGCGGCGGGACGGGATCGACCCCGAGCTGGCCGCGACGGTCGCCAGGGCGACGCAGGGCCACATCGGCCGGGCCCGCCGGCTCGCCACCGACGAGCAGGCGCGGGCGCGGCGGGCGACCGTGCTGCGGGTACCGCTGCGGGTGGACGACGTGGGCGGGTGTCTGAAGGCCGCGCAGGAACTGGTGGACGCGGCCTCGGACGACGCCAAGCAGGTCGCCGTGGACGTGGACGGCAAGGAGACCGAGGAGCTGCGGGCCGCGCTCGGGGCGTCGGCGGGCGCCGGCAGCCGGATGCCGCGCGGCACGGCGGGCGCCATGAAGGACCTGGCTGACCGCCAGAAGCGCCGATCGACCCGTACCCAGCGGGACACGCTCGACCTGGCCCTCATCGACCTGGCCGGCTTCTACCGGGACGTGCTCGCGGTGCAGGTCGGCTCGAAGGTCGGCATCGCGAACGTCGAGGCGCGCGACGCGATCGAGCGCATCGCGGCGTCCTCCCGTCCGGAGAACTCGCTGCGCCGGATCGAGTCGATCCTGGCCTGCAGGCAGGCACTGGAACGGAACGTCGCGCCGCTGCTGGCGGTGGAGGCGATGACGCTGTCGCTGCGGGCGGGCTGACGGGGGCGGGCCGACGGGGCTTTCGCCCTCCTCGGCCCGCTGTCGTCACCTCGGCGTCTTTGGTGCCTTTGGGTGATCAACGGCAGGGACCCGTAACGCCGACCGCCCACCCGGCGTGCCGCGTTGCAGGCTGCTGACAGTGCCGCCGGAGCCCACCCGGGGGCCGTAGTCGTCCCTGAGGTGGTCCGTACCGTGGCTGATGCCGTCCTGTTCACTCTGCTCTTCCTCACCACTGCCGCCGCCGTGGCACTCGTGCGCTCCGCGCTGCGCTACTGGTGGTCGGAACGGTCCGGCCGCGTCTACGAGTTGGCGCAGGACCGCACTGGTACGGCGCTGCGCGCCGCCGCCGCGGGCGTGGCCGTCCTGGCGGTGGTCGCTGTCGCCGTGCCGCTGCTGTCACCGGGAGGCGGCGGGGGCACGGTGACGGCCGCCGCCCGTACGGCGGTGGACCTCCGGGTGCCCGCGCCTCCCCGGCCGCCCGCCCGCGCGGCCGCACCGCCCGCGTCCGGGTCCGGGTCCGCGGCGCCCCGTACGATCTCCCGCCCGGCGGGCGGCGTCCTGCAGGAGCTCGCCGACGGCACACGCGTCTGGACGCCACAGCAGTACGCGTACCCCCGCGCCGCGAAGGTCTCCTTCCCCGTGGTGGTCGCGGAGGTCGGCGCCGGGGACCAGGAGCTCTACGCGGGCTTCGCCGCCCAGGTCCAGCGGCGCCTGGCGGACCCGTTCCTGCTCGTGATCCCGCGCACCTGCGGCGGCGCGGGACCCGATCTCGACGCGGTCGCCCGGCACTACCGCACCCTGACGACCCGGTCGGCGCGCGCGATCCTGGGCGTCGGCGACCGTGCGGCGTGCGCGGTCCGCGAGGCGTTCGCCCACCCCGACCGCTACCGCGCGGTCGCCGGGATCTCCGGCCGGTACGAGGGCGTCGCCGTCCCGCCCCCGTCCCCGGCGGGCCGGCGCCCCGCGCTCCTCATCGCCTCCGGCTCCGGCGAGAGCGCCTCCCGCGACTCGGCCCTCAGGTTCCGCACGGCGCTGCGCCCCCGCGCCGACGAGGTACGCGTCATCGACGGCGTGAGCGGCCGCCGCGAACTCTTCGCCCGCGTCGCCGGCTACCTGACGGAAAAGGTCGACGGCCCGAAGCACCCGTAGCGGGAGCGCACCACCCGGCGCAGGCACCCCGCGAGACCCCTGGCCCCGGACACCCGCCCCCGGACACCCGCCGGGACACTCACCCGGACCCAGCCGCTCACCCGGACCCAGCCACTCGATCAACCCTCAAACGGCCCACAAAAAGCCTACAAATAGCCCATGAGCGGGCGGCGGAGCCCGCCTCCACCCCAGCAGGACGGATACGCTCCCCCTCACCCGACGGGAGGACCCGAGCCGCCGATGTACTCCAAGAGCCCGCTCCGTATCCCCGCCATCGCCCTCGCGGTGGCAGGCCTGCTCCTCTCCGGATGCAGCAGCGGGGGCCCGGGCCACAGCGCCGCCGCCTCCACCACCGCCAGCTCACTCGGCCCGCTCCCGTCGGCCGGCGACGCGAGCCTGGCGCCGTACTACACGCAGAAGCTGAACTGGCACTCGTGCGGCGTCCCCGGCTTCGAGTGCGCCACGATGAAGGCCCCGCTGGACTACGCGCACCCCGTCGCGGCCGACGATCTGAAGCTCGCCGTCGCCCGCAAGAAGGCGGCGGGCCCCGGCGCGCGCCTCGGCTCGCTCCTGGTCAACCCCGGCGGTCCCGGCGGCTCGGCCATCGACTACCTGCAGTACGCGGCGCTCGGCTACCCCGCACCGGTCACCGCCCGCTACGACATGGCCGCCATCGACCCGCGCGGCGTCGCCCGCAGCGAGCCCGTCGAGTGCCTCACCGACGCGCAGATGGACGCCTTCACCGCCGTCGACACGACCCCCGACGACGCCGCCGAGACCGGCAAGCTCGTCACCGCCGACACGGGGTTCGCGGCCGGCTGCGCGAAGCGCTCCGCCAAGCTCCTCGGCCATGTCTCCACGGTCGAATCGGCCCGTGACATGGACGTCCTGCGGGCCCTGCTCGGCGACGACAAGCTCACCTACGTCGGCAAGTCCTACGGCACCTTCCTCGGTGCCACCTACGCCGGACTGTTCCCGCAGCGCGTCGGCCGGCTGGTCCTCGACGGCGCGATGGACCCCTCGGTCTCCGCCCTCGACAGCAGCCGCACCCAGGCCGGCGGCTTCGAGACCGCCTTCACCGCCTTCGCGAACGACTGCATCAAGCACACCGACTGCGCCCTGGGCACGAAGAGTGCCGACGACGCCGGGCACCGCCTCGACGAACTCTTCCGCTCCCTCGACGCCAAGCCCCTCCCCACCGGCCAGGCCCGCCAGCTCACCGAGGCGCTCGGCACCACCGGCGTGATCTCCGCCATGTACGACGAGGGCTCCTGGCCGACGCTCCGCGCCGCCCTGGCCAAGGCCCAGCAGGGCGACGGCGCCGGCCTCCTCAAGCTCTCCGACGAGTACTACGAGCGCGACAGCAGCGGCAAGTACTCGAACCTCATGTTCGCCAACGCCGCCGTCAACTGCCTCGACCTCCCCCCGGCGCTCTCCTCCCCGGCCGACGTCGAGCGCGCCCTCCCGTCCTTCCGCTCCACCTCCCCGCACTTCGGCACGGGCCTGGCCTGGGCCAGCCTGATCTGCGGCTACTGGACGGTCCCGGCCACCGGCAAGCCCCAGCGCATCGAAGCCAAGGGCGCGGCCCCGATCCTCGTCGTCGGCACCATCCGCGACCCCGCCACCCCGTACTCCTGGGCCGAGTCCCTCGCCTCCCAGCTCTCCTCCGGCCACCTCCTCACCTACAACGGCGACGGCCACACCGCCTACGGCCGCGGTTCCGACTGCATCGACACCGCCGTGAACCTCTACCTCCTCGAAGGCACCACCCCGCCCAAGAACAAAAAGTGCGACTGACCCGCTGACCTGCATTTCCGCCCGATCCACCCCTGCACGGAGCACCCCCAACAACCCTGTAGACTTGGCGCCGCTGCTCCCGCCACACTGGCCGAGCGCAGTATGCCGCCTTAGCTCAGTTGGCCAGAGCAACGCACTCGTAATGCGTAGGTCTCGGGTTCGAATCCCGAAGGCGGCCCCACAGGAGAAGTCCCGGTCAGCTTGCTGACCGGGACTTCCTCGTTCTACTGGATGCGGCGACGGCGCCGTGCACGGGCCGCCCGGGTGTCGCCTGTCTCAGTAGCGGTCTCAGTTTTCGGCTTTTCGGCCTCCCCCATCTGGAGGGACTGCGCCATCTTCAGCACCGCGGCGCGGGAGAGCGGACCGGTCGCGTGCACGTACCGCTGAGCCATGCTGAGCTGCGAGTGTCCGAGGATCGCCATGATGGTCCGGATGTCCACCCCCAGCTCGTTGAGGATCGTGCCGGCCGTGTGCCGACTGTCGTGCGGCCGGGCATCCCGAAGCCCTGCCTCCTTCAGCAGGTCTTTGAACTCCTGCCAGTCGTCCCGCGGCGAGATCGGCGTTCCGTCCGGTCGCGCGAACACCACGTCGTGCTCCTCCCACATCTCGCCGGCCGCGGCCTTGTCCACCTCCTGCTGGAGCCGGTGCGCGGCAAGCAGCGGGATGAGCGGCGGCGGTAGGGGGATCGTGCGGCGGCTCTTCTTCGTCTTGGGCCGCGTGAACACCAGCCCGCCATCCTTGCGCTCCGGACACACGCTGGCGTGCCTGGTGCACGTCGCAGCGCAGGGAGCGGGACACCCGCGCTTGTAGCGCTTGTGGGTGGTGCAGTCCGCCGGGCACGGCTCGAACCGGTGCAGCCGCGCGCCGCACGCATGAGGGTCTGAGCAGCCATGCCGCCACGTGAGCCGCTGAAGCTGCCAGAGCGTCTTCATGACACCCGCCTCCAGATCGACGTACGCCCACCGCAGACCGAGCGCTTCCCCCTGCCGAATGCCGAACCCCACACCGATCGCCCACCGCAGCGCGGTCGGCCGCTTGGCAGCAGCTTCGAGGAAGGCCCGCGCTTCGTCCTGCGTGAAGGGGTTGATCTCGTCCTCATCGACAGTCGGCGGATCCACGAGGGTGGCCACGTTCCTGCCGACCAGCTCCCGGCGCAGGGCGATCTTTAAGGCACGCGACAGGATGCGGTGCACTTTCAGCACGTGCGACGGCGCGTGCCCGTCGTTGAGCATGTCGGCGTACATCTTGTCGAGGTGCTCAGGTCGCAGCCTGTCCAGCCGATGCTGGCCGATGCCCGGCACGATGTCGTTGCGGGTCTTGGACCAGTAGTCATCGAGCGTCCGCGGCTTGAGCTTGTGGACGACGATCGTGCTCAGGTAGGTGCCCATCCACGTCTCGACCGTCGGGGCCCTGCCTGCCTTGGGCGCTCGGCCGGCGTCCCGTAGCTTCTCCAGCGTCTTGACCTTGCGGGTGACCTCGGCTTCCGTCTTCGCTGCCCGGTGCCGGCGGTCAGGGCTGCCGTCGCTCTTGATGCCCATGGTCACGCGACCGTGCCAAAGCCCGTCCGCGCCCTCGTAGATGGACGACTCCATGTTCGGCTTACGGGTACCCACGTCTTCCTCCCCATGAGAAAGGCGGGCCGGGCGTGGACCCGGCCCGCCTCCTGTGTGGTGTGACTAGTTGGGCTGTGCGGTGAGGCTTTCTACGAAGGCGACAAGATCGCTCGCCTTGATGCGACGAGACCGGCCGCGCTTGCACCACTTCAGTTCGCCGGAGGCCATCAGCTCGTAGACCGTGGAGCGGCCAAAGCGGAGAGCTACAGCAGCCTCTTCGGGGGTGTAGAGGAGCTGGGCAACGTGCGTGTTGGCGGAGCTCATGGGTGACGTCACGTGTTCCTCCACAGCAGATCGGATGCGCTCTGAGAACCGGACAGCCCGGACAGCTGCGTTTTTTGCTGTCCGGTGAGTTCTTGCAGGTCAGGTGGGGTAACCGGACACCCGGACAGTTGGGACACCTCCGGCAGGGTGGCTGTCCGGGTCTCGGTGTCCGGGTAGTACCGCCCGCTGCCGTCCTTCGTGACCTGTCCGTCTGCGGCCATACGCGAGCAGGTGCGACGGACGGTTTCGACATCAACGCCCGGAAGGCCCGCAGCCACGTCTTTCGGCTTCGCCCCGGGGTTGGCCCGCACGAACCGCAGGATCGCGGCGCGGGTGTCACCCACGGTGTGATCCGTAACGGGGCCGTCCAGCATGTGCCAGGCCCCGGAATCGGATTGGAACTGAAGCGCGTACTCGGCTTCGTCCACATCCCGCCCGGTCACGTGCAGGATGCCGTCAGCCTGCCCACGGGCCCGCTTCAGGACGAGCGTTGCGTCTGCGGCGCCGGCGATGCCGTTGGTCCCGGAGACCTCCGCGAGGAAGTCCTCGGACGCCATCTTCCGGACGTGATGAACCAGTACGAGGGCGACCCCGTAGTGGTCCGCGAGCCGCTTGGCGTAGCCGACCGCGACGTAGTCCGCGTCGTATGCGGAAGCACCCTGGGGGGAGGCTCCGCGCATCTTGGCGAACACGTCGATGACGACCATGCGGGCGGTGGGGTTGCGGTCAAGCCATCCGGCGATGGCTTCCACACCGCCCTGTGGAAAGGGCGGGCATTCGGTGACGAGCGTCAGCCCGGCCGGCGCTGGTTCGCCCTGGAGGAGCTTGGCCATACGGGTCTGCAGTCGGCGCGGCGTGTCCTCCAGCGCGAGGTACAGCACCGGTCCGCCCTGCACGGGCAGGGAGTTCAGCGCGGTACCGCCCGCCGCGACGGAGAGTCCAAGGCCCAATGACAGCCAGGACTTCCCGACTTTCGGCGGACCTGCGAGCAGGCTGACGCCTTCGGCGAGGATGCCGGGCACGGCCCATTTGGGCTCCGGAAAGTTCGCGGCCATGAGTTGATCCGCGGTCCATGCGGTCCGGGGCCGTTCGCGTTTCGGAGGGAGCTCCGTGACGGGCTGTGGGTCGCTGGGGACGGAGTACAGGTGCAGCGGGGGAATCGGGTTGCCGGTCATGCCGCGACCTTTCGGGGGCGCTTAGCTCCGGTCCGCAGCCCTGATGCGATGGTGCGGAGTGCTTCTCTTTCGCCTTGCCCAACTCGGAGAGCGGCGGTGAGAAGCCGCCCGGTCACGTCGGCATCGGACAGCTCTCCTCCGGCAACGAGCTGTCCGAGCGCGATTGAGGCGAGGTAGAGCGCATTGTTGTGCTCGTCCGATGCGGATTCGGTCACCCGGTCCATCTCGCCCTGCACGGCGGCGTTCAGCCATGCTCCGTGCCGGTCTGTGGCCAGTGCCACCACTACAGGGTGCTGAGGCGGCAACGGTGTGGGCTGCAGCAGTTCGGTAAGCCACTTCGGCAGCGGCGCGGCCACGGCGTCGCAGGCGACCCCGTACGACCGGCCGTTGACCGTGCTGCCAGGACCGACGACATATCCGCCGCCCGCGCGGGTGTCGACCTTCCACCCGAGGGTTCCCGCGCTGTTCCGTAGCTCCGTATCGGCAGGTGCCGTGAAGTACAGGTGCGTCCCGCCGCTACCGGTTCGCACTGTGTACGTGTCCGTGGGGTAGGGCTGGCCGTGACGCTCGCACAGCGCGGCGAGCACGTCCGCGCCATCCGTGATGCCCGGCAGGTTCCACGGTTCGCGCGGCCCGTCGTCGCTGTCTTTCGGGGTGTCCAGGTCGACAACGACCAACCCGGCCGGGCCGGTAGGGATGCCGACGTTGTACGGCGCGTGCGTCCAGCAGCGTTCGATACGCGCCGGATCAGTTGTTGCGCGGCTTTCCCACTCTTTGATCGCGGGGCGCTTGTCAGCAGGACGCAGGGGGAAGACCGGCCATCCAAGAATGGCGGTGTCCATAGCGGCCCGCAGCAGCGCGGCGCATTCGGGATGAGGCATTCTGGAGTTCTCCTGTCTGTCTTCGGGCGGGCGGGGAGAACCGCGGCGGCGGGCGACCTTGCTGGGGAGTCCCGCCGCCGCGGCGTTGCTACTGGTCCTTGTGCCAGGCTGCGTACTCCTGGCGCACGTACGGGCGATAGCTGGGGTCCCACTCGGTGGAGTCGGGACCATGCGGGCCGGCTACCGACGTCGGCTGCCCCAGGTCGAACGTGACCAGGAGCCCGGCCGTCTCAGCCGCGGCAGCGATGGCGTCCGCAGTGGCGTCCTCCAGTGCGACACGATCAAAGAGGGCGGCTTTGCGGAGCCAGAACTCCCGGTCGTCGACCGAGGCAGGGGTTAGGCCCAAGCGCCACTCGGTGGATCGCTTCGTGATCGAGGTGAGTACCGCGGTGATCTCGCTCGGAATGCTCGGCGCATCGGCATAGGCCAGCGCGGGTGTGGGGGCGTCGAAGCCTTCGCCTGTCTGCGGATCGTTGATCATTTGGGTCCTCCAGTGATGTCGAGGGTGGGCTGGTTCCAGGACGGGAGTCCGTTCAGGGCGCGGGTGCGCCATTGCAGGGCGTAGGGCTGGCAGTTGGCGCAGTTCTTGTGGGTGTGGCCGGGCAGGGGTGGTCTGCGGCGTGCGTGGGCTGACCAGGCGAGGGAGTCGGCGGAGGTGAGGGAGCTCCCGCAAACGCCGAGACCGTGGGTTTTGAAGCCGAAGCCATGCAGCGCTATGCCGCGTCCTGCGAGCGTGGTGATGATCGCGGCGGCTTGTGCGGTGGCTTGGCGGCGGCAGACGGAGCCGACCCCGACGACAGGTTCGCCAGCCAGGTCGATTCCGGCACGGGTGTAGAGATCGGCACAGTCCTCGTAGTCCGAGACCTCCCAGCCCTGAAGGACCGGGATGATCGGCAGGTCCGGAGCGAGAGTCCGCAAGTGCAGGAAGTTGTCCACGGTGCGGCGCTGGTGTTCGGCAACGCTGAGGTGCGTGCCAGCGAAGTACTGCCCGCCGTGCCAGCCGCCGTGAATGATCGCGGGCTCGCACATCCAGTCCATTGGCGCTGCCCAGTCCAGCAACCCAACCTCGTCGCGGACCCGGCGCACCTCCTTGACGTACTGGGCGGGTGTGACGGTCCACTGACCGTGCTTTTGGATCTCGGTGAAGCCGGAGGAGTCCATGGCGTGGCGGACCGTGGCTCGCGGCAGCGTGACACCCTCCCGCCAGGTCCGCACCGAGATGAACAACGGCACCCCAGCCGTCTTCACCCAGTGCCGCTTGTGCGTGCCCAGGTAGAACATCACCAGCGCTCCCCTTCCCGAGCCGGGAGCTCCGGCAGGCCGCCAGCGGTCAGTGCTGCAGGATCGAATCCCGGCAGAGCCGCACGGGCTGTGAGCGCAGCGGCCAATGCCGTTGCGTAGGCGCCCCCTTCACGGGCGGTTTCGATCTGGGCATGAGCCCGAATGCTTTCCACGCGTTCGACGTGCGCGTGTTCCTCGCTCCGCACGGCGGAGTGTCGTTCGTAGGCGAGCGCGTCGCGTCGGTCGGTGCGCCAGTAGCGGGCGGCGAGCCCGTAGGCGACGGCGGTGGCAAGCGCCCACAGCAGCAGCGGTAAGGACATCCCGTCGGCGTATCCGGCGACGCCTGCCAGGGCGAGCGCTCCGGAGGTAGCGAACGCGGTTCCCGCGATGACGCTGTCGCCGGCGCGGCCGGCTGACGCGAAGGCGCCGGCCGCTGCGGCTCCGGCAGCGAGCACGACCATCAGTGCGGCATTGCCGATGGAGTGCTGAGCGCCGTTGGCGTTCCACACGCGGGCCAGGATCAGCACGGTGGTTGTGGCGATGGCCGGGGCCGCTTTGGGGGTGGCGCTGGCGAGCCAGTGACGGGCAGTGATCTGTTCGTTCACGGCCTGCCTCCTTAAAAGTTGGTGGAGCGGATCGAATCGATGACGTCGGCGGTCAGGTGGTTGATCGGGCCGGCCGCTCCGGTGGAGGCGAGGAAGAAGCCGAACCCGATGGCGATGAACGCGGCGCCGTAGCTGAGGGACTTGGAGCGGAGCAGGAAGAACAGGACGAGCCCGAACAGGGACACGACGGAGACGGTGACGGCCATGAGCGGAACCTCTTTCGGGTCGCTGGGCGGGGTGGTCAGCGGTTGCCTTCGCGGTAGATCCGCTGGGCACGGTTGAAGATCCAGCGGCCGATGCGTATGCGTTTGCCGGTGGTCTTGCAGCGGCGGCAGCTTTTGCCGCGCTGGGGCCGTCCCTTGCGGTCGGTCTTGATCGAGTAGCCGAAGCCGTTGCACTTGCGGCAGCGGCCGAACGGGCTGCCCGCGCACATCGCCGCGTAACAGACCGTGATGATGAACAGGCAGGCGATAGCAGCGGCAATGGGGGTCATCGGAGCCCTCCCAGGGCGGTTCTCGGGGTTTTCGCAGGTGGGGTGCTATGTGCTAGATCGCAGATGGGACCTGAGATGGGGTGCTAGCGGGGGTGCTACCGGTAGCAGGTCACCCCGCTACCGGTAGCGGTCGAACGGGCCTACGCCGCGCCTGCCTTTCCGTCACGCTCCGCGATGGCCTGGATGACGTCGGCGCGGACGATGCCGCGGCGCGTGGTGCGGGCTCCGTCGTCGGTCGTGCCGGCGATCCCCTGGGTCTTGATGCCGTGCGGCTTGAGCGCGCTGGTGACGTTTTCGCCCTTCCAGCCGCGGTAGACCTCCGGCCGCAACTCCTCCAGCCGGGCGGCGATCCGCTCGTTCCACACGCGCTCTTCACTCGCGGGAAGGACGGCCACGACGTCGGCGAGCAGGTCGTACGTCGGGCCTGCGGCGGTCTCGCTTGCTTCCCCCAGAGCGTGTCCGGACAGCGTCCCAACGGCCTTGCGCAGCGCCAGAGCCCGCTGGGCGTTTGCGTCGGTAGCCGGGCCGTTCAGGTACGCGGTGCGCACCACGGACGGCATGGTGCCGGCGCCGGCGAGGTAGCCGTTGCCTGCGTCGATCTCCGGACGGAACGCCGTGGCGCGCACGCCGTTCTTGTACGCGGAGGTGCCGAGGATCATGTCGTTCTCGATCTGACCTGCGACTTTGAGGCAGAACCGGATGGAGACGTTGCCGCTGATCCCGGTCGGCAGGGAGTCCTTGTCCGGTCGCTGGGTGGCCAGCACCAGCATCACGCCGAGCGCGCGTCCGAGCTTGATGATGAACTCGGCGTCCTCGCCTGCCTGCTTGCCGTATTTGGCGTGCGCGAACAGGTTCTGGCACTCGTCAAAGATGGCCAGCAGCGGCCAGAGCTTCAGCGACCGCTTGTCGGCGATCTCCCGGGTGATGCGCTTGTCCGGGCACAGGTCCCGCGGCAGCTTCTTGATGGCCGCGGCCCGCCGCATGACCTCCTTGCGGAGCAGCGCCAGGGACTCGGCCGCGTAGGCGACGGCTTCGTCATGGATGCCGGAGACGAAGCGGTGGGAGACGCATTCGAGGGCGTCCAGGTCGCCGGTGCCCTTGTTCTCGTGTAGCCACAGTTCCACGCTCGGATCCATCGCCGCACCGCAGGCCAGCACCCGCACGGCGCTGGTCTTGCCCTGCCCGGGAAGCGAGCCGACCAGTATGTTGTGCTGGATCATCGGCACCGACTGAGCCCGCCCGCGCGGGTCCACTCCGAACGGGACGCGACGGAAGATGTCGTGCCGCTTGGCGTCGGACAGCGCCCATTTGACGTCGCCCATCTTGGACAGGTCCCGGTCTCCGACCCACAGAACGAGCCGCCCTTCGTGCTCGTTCGGGTCGGCGTCCGGCCACACGCAGCCCAGCGGGCGACGGAGCCCGGAGGCGAGGCGTGAGCGCCGGTCGGCCACGTCGGCGACCGTCACACCGAGCGGCAGGTCGATGTCCGCCCGCCAGCCCAGACCATCGCGGGTGATCGGGGCGACGAACTTGATGCCGTCCCCGCCCTTGGCGACCGCGGAAGCGATCTGGCCAATGCCGATGGAGGCCATGGCCTTGACGACCATGTCGCCGGTCAGCTTCTGTACCTCGGGCTTGATGACCGCCCGAGAGGATAGCGGCGCATCGGCCGGCGCCCCCGCCCACCCGAACCCGACGATTGCCACCGCGGCCGCGATGAACTGTGTCATCGGTCCCGCCCCGCACACGAGGTAGATGCCTGCGAGCAGCGCGGACAGCGAACCGAAAAGGGTGACGATCATCCGCAGGCGTACCCGGCGGTCGCGCTGCCGGGACAGCTTCAGGTACAGCTCGGAGTTCTCGCGGCGTGCTTCGGCCTGCCGTAGCGGGTCTCCCTCGGCGTCGACCGACCAGCGGGCCACCCGGGACAGGGTGGTGAGCAGTCCGCGGGGGGCGCGGATCACGAGCTTGGGCACGTACGTGGTGAGCGTGCGGAGCGCGTGATAGCGGGCGGTGTGCCAGAAGTGCCCGACGAACCAGCGCATCGCGTCCCGGAACTCCGGCATCGACTTCATCCACGGCGGGACGATCGCGAGCCGCTTGGAGGTCTTGATCTGATCCAGCAGTCCCGGGCCCGACGCCGCGGGTGCGGTCAGGTCGACCAGCGTCGGGCGGGAGTTGCCCGACGCGTCGGTGTCCGGGTCGGTCGACTGCGGCGGGGTGGAGTTGCCTCCCTCGTCGGGCGACCGGTCGGGCTTGGCGTCGGTCGCATCCGCGCGGGCGGATCGCGCCTTGTCCAGGTCGACTACGTCGCCGTGGGAGTCGGCGTTCATCTCGGCTTCCAGCCGGTTGAACAGTTCGTTCTCGTCATCGGGGTGCTTCACTGGTTTTCCTTCCAGTGCGAGGGATGACGGGCCCGACCGACGCTGTGAGAGGTGAGCGGTCGGGCCCTGTCGTTGGCGTTACGCGGCGCGCTGTTCCTCGGGATAGGCGCAGGTCACGCACGTCCCCAGCGATGTGGGGATGACGTATCCGGCGTCGGTGTGGCACTGCGGGCAGGTGCGGCGGGCGGTCATCGCCTTGGCGAGCGCGGCGCGCTTCGCCGGCGTCATCGGCCGGACGGGCTTGGCGTCGGTGATCGCGTACAGGTATGCGACCAACGGCCCACGGCGGTAACGCGGGAGCATCACCTGTGCCCGGACGGGCTGGCCTCCGGGCCGTAGGCCCAGGGCGCGCAACTGTCGGCGGGTGGCCATGCCGTCAGGGGCGAGGCGCCATGGGTAGGTCGGTATCCCGTGCGTTGCGCCGTGGGGGTCGTAGCACTTGCCGACGATCCAGGACATCAGGCCACAGCCTCAGCGGAGGCGTTCTCCTGAACGGGGTGCAGGCGCCGGTTGTCGGCTCGCTCGGTCAGCAGCGCGTCGCGCAGGATCCGAGAGTTGGCTGCCGAGCAGCGCAGCGTGGTGCGGATGGCTTCGGCGTTGATCCCGTCGTCCGGCCATCCGGCCGTGGTTTCCCGCGCCTCGGCCAGCAGCTCGGCCGGTGTGCGAGATGCCTTGGGCGCCTTCGCCCTCGCCTTCCCGCTGCGCTTGCGCGCCGGCTTGGGCGCCGGCGCCTGCGGCAGCTCGGGTACCGGCGCAACGACCGGCGGCAGGACCTCGGCCGCGGGGACCAACTCCCCCAGCTTGAGGAGCACGCGCTCCCGCCGCGGGGTACGCGAGCGCCACCGCCGACCGTGCCGCTCCCGGAGCTCCGCACGGGCGAGCAGGCGTTCCCGCTCCCGTCCCAGCACCTCGGAGTAGGAGGTGATCTCCCACAACGTCATCCGGCGCCAGAGGGCGAAAGTGGACAGCGGGGCGAGCAGCCAGCGGGAGCGGCGGATCTTCTCCATGCGCCGGCCGGTCACCGCTCCGATCCGCGAGGCGTACACGTGCGCGGCTACCTCGGACAGGACCACCCACAGCAGCGGCATCGTGCCGTGCGCGATCTTCGCCGACAGGGACTGCCCTGCGGCCACGTTCAGCCAGCAGGTCACCGCGGTCAGCGCCCACGGTAGGAACCGCACCCAGCCCAACGGCATGTCCGTGCGGATCAGCAGCAGAAATGCCGCGGTGAAAACGGGAATCGCAACGTCGATACCGACGGGCAGCATCCACGGGGACGCGAAGCCCCAGCGAGCGCCGGCACCGGAGACCGCCTCGAACGAAGAAGCCAACCCGAGCCCGCCCACTCCGGCTGCGAGCACGGCGACTACGCCTAACAGCCACGTCTCGGACTCCGTGAGGGGCGGGACCGTGGGCCGTACGGTCTCGGGTGCGGTTGTCATGCCGCCACCCCGTTTCGCCGCGCCTGCCGGCGCCGGCCCTGGTTGCTGGGAAGCGGGACGACATTGAAGAGCTCCGGGGCGTACGCCTCGATCGCCTCGGCGGCGATCTGGCTCACGCGGTCGGGAAGGTCGGGATCGTCCGCGAGGATGTCGCGGGCCGCGGCCAGCCGGGCCGCTCGTTCCATCTCGGTCTCGCCCTCGACGCCGAGCCACAGTTCGACCGGTGTACCGAGGGCCAGTTCGACGAAGTCGGTGTCACTAACGGCCTGGTGGCCGCCGATATACGTACGCATGGGGCTCTCCTGAAGACGAAGGAACAGGGAGAACCCGGCGGCAGGCGACCTTGCTGGGGGAGTCCTGCCGCACGGGCAAGTACAGGCGCGCATCATTTCTTGATCCAGATTGACCTAGGCTCATTTGTTGGACATGAAGCTACTCAGGTCGATCCGGATCGTCAAGACAGGGCGGAGGATGAAATTGACCTAGCCCAGTTACGCTCGGACGCATGGAGAAGAGCCCCGGCACACCGCGCCCCACGGCCAAAGACATCGCCGCAGACGTTCGACGATTGCTCGTGCGCGGAGAGCTCGGCCCCGGCGACCAACTGCCGGCAGCCCGCGAACTGGCGAAGAAGTACGGGGTGACCATCGTCAAGGTGCAGAACGCCTACCGAGAGCTTGGAGACGAAGGCCTCGTGTTCTCCGAAGTGGGACGCGGCACCTTCGTGGTCGATCCTTCTCGGCCCGTCGATGGCGCGCAGCGCGATGGATCCGCGTTCCTCACGCTCGCCACTGAGATCAGCGCTATGCACGAGACGATCCGTCTTCTTGGAGAACGCCTTGAGCGCCTTGAGCAGATCGTTGACTCAGACGGTTCAGCACGAGCTCGGTGACGGTATCGGCTCGATGAACCAGCCGCTCCGTCTCCATCCGCGCCTTGTTGAGACTCGCTCTGATCAGGGCGCACTGAGCGGGCGTGAGGCCCGCTTCGCCGCAGTTCCGTTCGAACGTCTCTGACATGTGGAACAGCCTGAGCTGGTGAACGACGATGGACCCGGACAGAGTGTCCGGGTCCATCATCGTTGCAGGTCAACCGTATTGACGGAACGTCATTTCGTCGCTTGCTCCACTGCGTCCAGGACTGCGCTCCACGGGAGCTCCCGTCCGGCCGGTGCATCGCGAGGTTCGTACAGCGGCCACACGTCCGCTCCGTAGACGAGGTGAACCTCCGCCTCCGTCAGCACTTCGAGGTGGCGCCGCCACATCGGATGTCGCGCATGCGCAGCGTTCACCCGAGGAAAGAGGACGACCGGCAGGCCGAGCGTCCCAATGGCTTCGCCCACCTGGGTAAGCGCCTGATTGTCCGCGATGCCTGCCGCGATCTTGGCGACTGTATTGGCGCTGGCAGGGGCAACGGCGTAGCAGTCAACGAGCGGATGCGGGCGGGCTTCTCCGGGGAATCGCGGTGCATCCCGTACTGTCAGACCGGTCAGCCTCTCCAGTCGCTCCACCTCGCCGTTCTGGCGCAGCCAAGCCCCCGCGGTAGGCGTCAGGGTCACGGCCACCTGCCAGCCGCGCTCGATCGCCGGCTCGACCAGCCCCGTGCGGAGTGCTTCCACTCCGCCTGCGGCCGAACCCACTACGCCGAGAACGCCACGCTTCCCTGTGCTCACTGCACCGCCCTGCACCGTTGGGCCATCACGAACACTTCCGACGAGCGAGAGCCCGCAGTCACGGGAGACTGCTTGGTCAAGTCCCGCAGCGTCTCGCGCACCCTTGGATTGTTGCGTACCAGCTGCGGCGAAGTCCGTTCCGCCTTGCGCAGTTCGGCGAAGGCATCATCGCCATGCCCCGTGAGGGAGAGGGCCCGCGCGAAATCGATCCGGTGCGAGACGCTGCGCTCCTGCGGCATGTGATCAACGTTGATCCGCCCGTTTTCCACAACATACGAGACGTTGTCGAGATCCAGCTCCACAGATAGCCGGTGCAGGATCACGTTCGTCGGGCCAAAGCCGGTCTGCCAGTAGTTCTCATCCGAGCCCAGATCGTCCGCGAGCTCCGCGGCACGGCCCAAGAGGCGAGTGGCAGTGGGCCGATCCTGATGGCGCGCTGCGGCGACCGCGGCCCGCAAATGAATCATGCCGAGCAGGCTTAACGCCGCAGGGTCGTTTTCCCCCACACGTGGAGCCAGCCAATTTGCAGTCGCATCGCCCAACGACATCGCCGCTTCGTACCGTCCGTTGGCCAACAGGGCATGCGTCCCGGACCGCGCAGCAGATGCCAGGACCAAGGGATCGTCGGAGGCATCGGCCGCTTGCATGGCGCGCTCCGCAGCAAGCCATGAGATGTCTGATTCTCCGATCTTCGCGAGGGTCGTTG
The DNA here is from genome assembly GCF_027158125.1 of Streptomyces sp. H39-C1. Taxonomy (NCBI): domain Bacteria; kingdom Bacillati; phylum Actinomycetota; class Actinomycetes; order Kitasatosporales; family Streptomycetaceae; genus Streptomyces; species Streptomyces sp. H39-C1. The sequence goes on along the minus strand of NZ_JAPVLS010000007.1, from coordinate 19,787 downwards.
CGGCAAGGTGGTGTGTCCGCGCGGATACCGCCCAGCAGTCGTGATGGTCCTCCTCACGGCGCGCAGCCCGGTCTTCCAGCTCTTGAGCAGCGAGGAGAAGCGCGGGAAGGGCAGCGAGAACGCTTCCGAGACGACCGCCCTGGTAGTCGCTCCATGCCTTCTCAACACGGACCGCGGCCGGCGCGGGTGTCGGGAGTTGAGCATCCACCTCCGGCCCGAACAGCAGACGCGAGAGCCGCCGCGGGCTCATCAGCGCATCACGTACAGCAGGCACGTCGTCCTGCTGCTTCTCGTCTTCCACGAGCATCGACTGACCCACGAGGTCCCCAAGCGGAACCCGCAGGATGCGCGCGAGCTCCGCGAGCATGTCGATCCGCGGCGGCCGGCGCCGCCCAGACTCCGCCTTCGCCAACCAGTCCGTACTACGTCCCACCAGCCCGGCAAGCACTTCTTGCGTGTACCCGCGGCGCTTCCGGTAGAACGCGATCCGTTCGCCGATGCTGAGGTGATCTCCAAGGCCACGCATGGGTGTTGCCTCCCGCTGCCGAGTAGGGGCGTCTCTCACGGTACCGACCTGGCGTTGGATCGGTGACTTCGATCAGGTCTCGGCACCCAGCGTGATGGGTCTATCGGGAGTCGACCCGGACAGAGTGTCCTGGTCTATATATTCGAATTGGATCAATCAATCCTCGTTATTTAGATCCGGAGTGATGTTGGAGCGCTGGATCTTGCGGTAAATAGCAAGAGGAGTTACTGCGATGGCAGGCCATGTTGGTGCTTCACTCAATCCCATTCCTTCCATAGCCCTGCTGGCTTCCTGAATCATCACTTCTAGAGCTCTCCGACTGATGGAATCGGGCCCATTTTGGAAAGCGCTCTGAATCGAGTTCATAGCATTTTCAAATCGAGTGCTTGGCGGCACATTATCTCGCGATGGAATCCTGCTAATAGAGGCGACAACGGTCCATTCTTGCGGGTCTGCCCCCAGTCGAGAAAAAAGCGCTGACCGCTCTGCCGCCAGATACCCTCCAGGGTCGGCAATCAAACCGCAGTATTGATACTCCCATTCATCCACTCCACAGGGAAACACCCTCAAGGCCAGATGGCCCCGATACATTGCCTCAGTGATGGCTACTACATTTTGCGAAAACGAACTATCTTCGCTAAATTTATCAAAAGCAGACGCCGATGCCGCAAATGCCGACGGGTCGATAACCTGAGTGGGGCCAGTTACTCGAATGAGTGAGCCCAACAGAAGTTCTCTATGAAGTCGCCCCAGGTTCCAGCTCTTCTTTTTTTGGGAAATTCCGCTAACATCAACCAGCATATCTAGCGATTCAGCGTCCTCTTCCAGCATGGCAACGTGGAGGTCCGCGAGCGATCGGTATTCCTGTTCATTCGACCCCTCTACATTCCCCAGTTCTTCGACCTCCGCAAAAGAAGCAGTCCAATTTCGCGTTCGCTCCGAGCGGCGTCCTTCCGGAAGTCCCGCGCCGAATTGTGTTAGCAGAGTTCGAACCCTGGGTGTGTCGACATAGAGGTATTCGCGCACATCCGAAACGCCGCTTCGGAGTTGACTAGTCATTTAGACCTCCCGGTAGCTAATTCCTCCTCAAATCATAGCCAGAACCTGCGTATCATGTGCAATATTCGACAGATGCTAGCAAAATTCCACACCCTGTGGTACGGGGACTTGCCATGAGATCCGCATGCGAAAGATCCGAGTAGATGCGGAGCTCACCCTGAAGCGGTAAGGTTGCAGGCGTGGACTTGACGATCAAGGATAACGCCCTTCTCGAATATGTGTGCGATCAGACACGCGACGACATTCGTGGTCGCGTTGATCTACAGAACGCACCAATGGACCACGAAGTCGCGATATCCAGTGCCCGCAAGTTGATTGCCGAGGGTCTGCTCATACTCCCTTCCGTGGGTGACGATGTAAGCATCACCCCATTCGGAAGAGAGTTCTGCTCGCGCATGCGCGAGCAGAGGAACAATGCCCCTGCTCGCATTGTAGCTCTTCGGCTCGCCATTCTGCATTGGCTTTATGATCACCATCTCCACAATGCAACCCCGCATAGCATGGCGGATTTTAGCGCGTCACAGCACGCCATCTACGCTGGCCAATATTTCACATCTTCTGATATCGCGCACGTCGTATCATATTTGCGCGAAGCTAGCCTCATCTTCGGCGCGCAGAGCGAACAGGAATCTCACCTTACTAACCCTGCATTGACAGCCAGGGGTGTAGCCTGCTCAGAAAGCGAGAAATCAGTGTCTGAATTTTTGAACCCGCCTGCATCCAGTGGGCCAAAATTCGACGTTAAAATTGAGGGATCTCAGAACGTTGTCGTGGGAACCCAATCTGACTTCACGCAGAACAGCAATCCCGGAATTGATCCGGACGTGTTGGTCCGACTGATTCACTTCGCAACAGTTGCTCGCGAGGGACTACCGTCCCTTAGTTTGGATGAGGCACAGCAAGCCGAAGTTGAATCCGTCTCAAGGGAACTTGAAGCGGCAGCCGGAGAAAGCGAACCCGAAAGAGGACGCCTCCGTCGCCTGACTAATAGACTGGTGACAGCCCTCGAACCCGCTACTGCATCTGCCCTAGGGGCTGTTGTATCGGCCCTGGGGCAGCAGGCGGCAAGTTCGATCTCTGGATGATTCCTGAATCTATCCGCATTGCTCATCTGTGACGGATGCGAAGGAGTGGCAGTAGGTGTCTTGAATCTCCGCCTGCTACTGCCACTCCTTTGGCGCGATCAGGTGCCCGGAAGGGAAACGGGCTTCGACCTTCCCGATCCCTGCACCGCTCACCCAGAGCACCGGCCCTTCGGCCGTGCTCAGAACGGGAGCACGGCCGGCTTGGTGGTTCCGTAGCCCTTCTTCTCTGGCCACATCACTGCGCAGCCCTGGCTCTCAGCGAGATCCAGGAGGTCCTGGCGAGGCTTGGACGGCAGGAGGATGGCGCGGATGGTGTGGTCTACGAAGCGGCCGTAGTCGGCGAGCTGGCCGATGGCCATCCGGACGTTCTCCCGGGTCACGCTGCCCTTGGCCTCGACGAGCAGACCGAGCTTCTTGGCGTACAGGTCGGTGAAGAGGGGCCGGGTCTCGCCGAGGGGGAGGATCCGGTGGCGGCAGGTCTGGTGACCCTTGTTGCTCAGGTAGTCGGCGAACGCTGAGACGAGGGCTGCTTCCTTCCGCTCAGCCTCGTAAGGCTCACGGTTCGGGTCGACGAACGTCTTCTCCGTCTCGTTCCGCTCCAGGGCCAGTTCATCGACCGTGTTGGGGTCGCTGTTCAGCAGCCGGCCCAGCCGGGTGACCGGGGCCTGAGGGTCGGTGTCGACAGGCACCAGCCGGAAGACGATGACCTTCCGCAGGGGCCCATCATTGGTCTCCGGCGCATCGGCTTCGTACCAGGGGTTTTCCTCGTCAACGACGAACTCGCCCCGGTAGGTGACCGTTCCGCGGGCGCCCTGGAAGACGCGAAGTGCGCGCCCTTCTGCCTTGTGGTTGAGGATGCTGGCGTTGCCGGAGATCATCCGCTGATCGCCGTACTGTCCCTCACCGCTGTAGTGGAAGCGCCCGTCGGGCATCCAACCGTCGTAGTAGCCGTGCTTCTCGCCCGCTACGGGGTCAGTGAAGATCATGACGTTAGGCGTCTTCGCGGACGGGCCGATGCCGCCCTGCGTGCGCCCGCCGAACGTGCCGTGCAGGACCTTGCGCTCAATGGTGTCGCCCGGCTTGAGGGTCCAAGCGGGCTCTGAAGGATCGATGGTCACGGGCCACCTCAAGGGAGTTGTCCGGCCGCGATCGCTGGTGCAACCACTTCTCGCCGTGATCCAGATCTTTGCATATCCACATCGCATGTGGCAATCGGATGACGTATTTCGGCATCGGATTTGGATACGCGCCAGGCTCCGGATGTGTCGATTGGCACCATCGCCCCTGCCGGCGCCAAGGTGTCCCAGCTGTCCGGCTGTCCGGTCACCCCACTTGACCTGCGGAAATTAACCGGACAGCAAAAAGGGGAGGTGTCCGGGCTGTCCGGTTACAGAGGGCTGCAACACCAGGGGGTGTTGCAGCCAGTCGGCGAAGCCGGCTCTCATGGGTCGCAGGCGCCAGAGGCGGCTGCCTCTCCGTCCTAGCACTGGTGCGAGTGGTGGCGGTATGCCACACCCGTGCCAGAGCGTGCAGGGACCAGCGGGGATGGGTGGCGGGTGTAGCTGCGGCCTCAAGATCGGCCCGCCGCAGGTCAGCGCAGCAACTGACTCCAGAAGGCGTGAGCTTCCCAAATTGAGGCGTCGGCTCGGCTTGCGGATCCGGCCCTCTAGGCCGTAGTACGCCCCGCCCGTACCATCAGACCGTGGACTGGGGGACTCTGGCAGGCACTGCGCTGGGCGCGATCCTGGGCGTCAGCACCACCCTCATCGCCGAACGGTCGCGTTGGCAACGAGAAAGCTCGGCTCGCGAGCGTGGCATAAAGCGGCAGCTCTACGCCGAATACCTCGGAGCGCTCTCGCTCACTACGCATCGCCTACGAGACCTGAAGCGCAGCCCTGGGCTCGCCAGGGAAGAGCGCGTCGAGCAGGCAGGTGAGATCCTCGGATCGACCAACGCCTACCACCTCCGCTACCAGATGCTGATCATCGCTCCTGCGATGCTCAGTGAATCGGCCGAGCAGGCGTTCATGCGTGTTCGAGACTTACGAGACCGCTTTGACGAACCCGACATAAGCGCAGATTCCGAGTGGTCTTCAACAATGCGTTCGGTTAGCGATGCACTCGACTCCCTCCGCAGAGCCATGCGATCCGACCTAACCACGGACTGATGGCCTTGTTTGGGACCAGAGGCGAGCCGACAGTTGTTCGCCGGCGAAGGTCCAGGCGTCCAGGACTGGCCATGACCGCCGGCAATTGCAGAAGCACGGAAGGCACGGGAGGAGAGCGCATGGCAGAGAAGGAAGCGGCAATCCGGGCTCTGGCGCAGCTCGCTGACCACGTGCATTGGGTACGAGAGTGGCCCGACAAGCCGACCTGGCGCGACCGGATCCGCAGATGGGCATACCCCGAGTCCTACTGTTTCGACCGGACCTCCACCCCGCCGAGGCCCTGGGTCGATAGGCCCGCCGGGCACTTTGAGCGGACTGGTTGGCGCATACGAGCGGCATACTTCAGAGCTGACCTGGCATTCGAGGTCGAATACGTAGTCTGCGATCTGTGCGCAATCGGCTGGGTGGAATCCCCTTACTCCTATGAGGGCTACAAGCGGTGCGGCCTCGCTTCAGCCTCTCTCCGATCTCTGCGACACGGTTACCCAGGAGTCCAGTGGCACACGGGCGGCGGGCACTTCCGCGAGTCGGAGCCCTTTTGGAGCTCCGTCAGCGTGGGCGTTGCTGGCGGTTATACCCAGCAAAAAAGGTGTCATCACGTGGAACCGCGGCAAGCATGAAGATCTGAGGCCGGGTCCATGACCAGGCAACTTGATGTGGCCGAGTAGATCGGTTGACTAGCTGAGGACCTGAATCACTGCAGCCGTCAAGCTGGCCAGAGCGGTAAGCGAAACGCCTAGGAGCAGCCAACGCTGGGATGCCAAGTGGAGGCGTACCTCTCTCTCCGCCCTAGCTTGGTTTGTAACGAAGTCCAAGAGAGCCCTGAGAGTCTCCGCGTCCAACTCTTCCCCTGTGCCGTCTTGAGACGATTCGGGGTCGCTCAAGAGGGCAAGATTCTGCGGGCTGAGTGCCTGACCATCGGCGGGGTCTTGTCCCCGCGGGCGGCGTCGTGCGAATCTGGCATGCAAGGTGTAGGAGTTCTGTCTACCTACCTCTGTGAGGTAGAGGTTGCTGCTCCTGCGGAATAATCCAGGAAAACCTGTCAAGGCCTGCAACACTTCTGCTTCGGATAACCCCAAGTCCTTGGCCAACCCGTAAGGTGACCGGCTCCGCCATCTGGTCAGTGCCAGATATGTTATGAGCGCCATCAATGTATCCAACTGGCTGTCGTAGCGCGGATTCGCGGTCACACCCTGAGAATCGTCGATGAGGCCGCTGACGGCAAGAGGACCAGCCTGGCCCAAGCAAACCCGCACCAGAGATGCGGATCCGCGCTCGTCCGTCCTGAACTGATGACTACAGCGACAGTGGCTCGTTGACTGCGCACGTGCCACCCGGAGATCGCCCAACCGCCGAATCGGCAGTTGGGCTACATGTGTCCCAGCTGTCCGGGTGTCCGGTTACCTCACTTGACCTGCGGAAACCAACCGGACAGCAAAAGAGGGAGCTGTCCGGGCTGTCCGGTAGGCTGTAACACCAGTGCGTGTTACAGCAGTCGGCGAAGCCGGCTCTCGTGGGTCGCAGGCGCCGGAAGCGGCTTCCTCTCCATTCCTGCGCACGACTGAGTGTCTGACTGAGGTACTACGCGCCGTACTGAGCCGGACAGCCCCGGACGACCGGGGACTATCGCCGCAGCTCAACTGTCGCACAGGGGCAGGTCGAATGGGCGATCGAATTGATTCGGAGTCCAGCGCACGTAGGAAGCGGATCGCGGCCTAAGCGTCCTCGCAATGTGATCCGGGCGCGGTACGGTCCCTGACCATTGGCGCACTAGTTGGCCTCCTCTCCGGTCTCTTCTCTGCGGTGCTCTTGCTCAACCTCATGGAGATACTGCTCCAGTGCTGGCGATGTGACCAGTTCAGTAACAACGGCCTGCACGAGTATGTCGTTGGCTTGCCGCGCCAGAGCAACTCCTCGAATCATCAGAATTGCGCTCACAAGGAGAAGCAGAAGCCATAGAGAGCTGAATTTCCAGCTCAAAACGATACTCAAAAAAGCACCCGCTAGCGCCACATTAGCCCGAAGGTCCGACTCGCTAGCCTGTCGGTCGCTTTCACCGTAGAGGTCAGTATTCGCAGCGAATAGCCGCGTACGAACTTGATCAAGATCAGCTGTGAGAATTTCTCTCGCGCGAAAGGACTCCTTGGCAAGCCACTTCCCCGCACTCTCCGGTACGGCCGTTTGGACTTTGTTGTGAACATACCTTTCGAGAGTCTCAGATGCTGGCCCGGTCAGTAGCGGGCGGAATTTCAAAATACGATTAGGCTGAGCCAGCTCGTCCCAAGCTTGTCTCCCGTGAATGTCCTTCTGCACGTCTCGTCTAATGCGAAGAATCGGGCGGAGAGCAGTCACCGCTTTAATCTCTAGCAAAGTACCGGCCAGGTAGGCAATGAAGGTGACCACGGCCAGAATTGCCGACTTCCCGAAGAAGTCAGCGAAACTGTAGACTTGCCTTATCTGGCCTGGCGCCTGGCGCCTTCCCGGAATGTAATCCCCAAAGATCAGCCACAGGGAAATGAGCCAGATGTAACCCGTAACCAACGGCGTCCGAATTTCACGGATACCAGGCAGCAGCGATGCAAGCATGAGGTCATTATGCCTGCGCGCCCACGCAACTTCCAACGCCACGCCGCCTGGCGAGTGTTGCATAAACACCTAGGCCAGTAGGACGATCCTATCCCAGCTGTGCGCTCTCCGCCGCTCAGGTGGCGCACTTCTCCCAACCGAGGTATGCCGGATAAAGAGACCCACCTCGGAGGAGGTGCCGACATGAAGGTTCAACCGGGCCAGAAGATGTTCTTGAGGGAGCCCGAAGGGCACCAGACGCAAGTTACCGTAGTGAAGATCAAGCAGCCCGCCATCGGCCGCTGTGTCTTGGTGGTGGATGCGATTGGACGTGAATCCTGGGCGCCCAAGAGGCGCCTAGAGAGCGTTCCCGAGTTCGTTGATCGAGGTGGCTCAATCTTTGGATCTTGACCCGCAACTGCTGTCCGTGTGGGCGGGCGCCGACGAGCGCAAGGATTAATTGGGCCCGGGCCGCCTGTGCGACGCTCTCAGCACTTCGTAGATCACCTGTTGATGGCGAACTCGTCGACTGTCAGCGGTACATCCTGCCCTTGCTGCGCGAGGTGCGAGGGTAGAAAGGTTTCGTGGTCTCAGTGCTGGTCTCGATTGCCACTCTGTTCGGAGGCGTCCGTGGAAGTCCACGGGCGTATGCCTTGGCCTGTGACCTGCGATGTTGGGCGATGCGCGGACGTTACTGAACCTCCCCGGAACAAGATCGGACACCTCGTAATGCGTAGGTCTCGGGTTCGAATCCCGAAGGCGGCCCCAAGAAGGCCCAGGTCACATAGCCCGTGACCTGGGCCTTTTGCTTGTCCGCGGTGATTCAGCGCATGCGGCGGCCAAGGCGCGAGATCCCGTGCGTGAGCGATGCGTGAGCGCGAGCGCGTCAGCCCTTGCTCTTCGCCTTCTTCCGCTTGGCCTTCTTGGCGGCCTTACGGGCCTTCTCCTCATCGGCCTTGCGCTGAAGGGGGATCAGCTTGGCCATCGCCTCGGCGGCGCTCTTCCCGACGCGGGGGAGGACGCTCTGGTAGATGTCACGCGTGATCCGGGTGTCGCTGTGCCCGAGCGTGTCCGACACGATCTTCACGTCGATGCCGGCGGCGAGCATGAGCGTGGCCGCCCCGTGCCGGAGGTCGTGCAGCCTGATCGGCGGGAGGCCCGAAGCCGCGACGAGCCGTTCGAAGTGATCGGTCACCTTGCCGGGGTGCAGCCACGAACCGTCCTCCTGCGTGAAGACGTGCCCGGTCTCCACCCAGGCCGGCCCCTACTCCTCACGGTCCGCGTCCTGCTGCTTGCGGTGCCGCTCCAGGACGCCCACCGTGTCGTCGTCGAGGGCGACGACCCGAAAGCCGCTGTCCGTCTTCGGCTCCGAGGCTTCGACCCCCCAGCCGTCCTGGACGAGCTGGACCATGACGGTGAGGGCATGCCGGTCGAGGTTGGTCTCCGACCAGGGTTGTCCGCACGCCTCGCCCCGGCGCAGGCCGCGGAAGGCGATCAGGTGCCACATCCCGTACAGCCGGTCGCCAGCGACGAAGTTGAGGAACGCGCCCGTCTGCTCGGGCGTCCAGACCATGACGGGCGATGGTTTCTCGCCGCTCTGCTCCCACTTGGCGACCCGTTCGTCCGTCCACACCAGGGCCTTGGGCTTGCGCACCGGGTCGATCTCGACGTGGGCCGCCGGGTTGAACGTGATGATCTGCTGGCCTATCGCGTCGTTCAGGGACGCGCGGAGCGTGGCCTTGATGTGCTGCCGCGTGGCAGGGCCGGTGACGCGGCGGAAGGGCGACATCGCGTCGATCGCCGCAGTCAGCGCCTTGCGGCGCACAGTTCTTCAGCCCCTTCCATGGCACGGTCGCCAACTCCTTCACGACGGCATGCAGCTGGGCGTTCTGCGCCAGGATCTCGGTGTTGGCGTCGGTCTGCGAAGTCCATCTCCTCGTCCGTGACAATCAGCTGCTGTTGAGCCTGCGCAAGGGCGGATACGACGCGGGACTTTGGCAAGTTCTGGCCGGGCACCTGGCGGCCCGGGAACCTGCACACGGCGGGACCGCCCGCGAGGGGCTGGAAGAGATCGGTGTCCGCGTCGCCTCCCAAGGCCTGGAGTTCGCGCACTTCATACACCGGCCTCCGGGAGAGGAACCCCGCCTCGGCGCCTTCTACCAGGCCATGTCATGGGAGGAGAGCCGTACAACGCAGAGCCGGACAAGTGCGGCAGCCTCGTCTGGTGCGCGTTCGACGAGATCCCCGACAACAAAGTCCCATGCCACGCCAGGGCACTCGCCCACATCGCCGGCGGCCGCTTACGCTCCAACTTCGCATAGGAACCTGCGTTGACCTGAGTATGCCCGTCAGCCGTGAGAGGACCGTGCCTCCCACACAAACCACCGTTGGAAACGAGGTACCGCGCAGGCGGAGCCGGCCACTCTCACGTGCCCGAAGAGCAAGCACCACGCGCATGAGGTCCGCTGACCCTGCGCGTGAGTAGCTCAGTAGGGTCGGGGACTGGCACGGTGGTTGGTGCTCCGATTCCAGTCCCCGACCCTACTAAGGCGCTGCCGAACGTGAGTTCTCGGACATCAACTGCTCGGAGACGGGCGCCATTTATTGACGAAAGCCATTGTGGCATCCGTCAATTCATTGATTACCAAATTCTCCGAGTTCGCCGATCAGTCGTTGACGTGCTGATTCCAACAGTGCGGAGTAATTGGAGTCGAAGATTGTCGACGTTTGCGTCTCGAGCGTCCCGCTGATTCTGAACAGAGCCGACCAGACAGCTCGGTCATCAACGAGCAGTGAGAAGTCCTCTCTCTGCAGGACGCGGCTTATCCAGTCGAACAGGACGAGAGCTTGGTCATCCGACAGCTCAATCTTCACAGCGACATTCCTTTCGAATCCTCGAACGGGGCGAGTCCATCACGCGAATTACCGGCGCTACAACTTCCCGTCTCGGAGCAGGAACTCTAGCTGCGCGCCGTCGGATCGCCATCCCCCAAGATATTCTCCGATATTCGGACCGCTTGTGGCAAATGATGCGTGAAGTCCTGTGTCGTCGACATAGTGGGCGGCGGCTTGTCCTCGAAATGTACCTTCGATTTTTCGCGTTCCAGGATTTTTCACGAACTGCTCAATGGCGCGAATGAATGCTTCGGCATTGGCTTTGTTATAGGGACCCTTTACGCCGAACTCCTCGGCGTGCATAATGCCCTTGTCGTTCGTTCGCATATAGTGGTGCGGAAGTGCGCTGGGTGATATCCAATTTGATCCGCACCCGGGACCACTGTTGTGTACTAGTACGGGTGTGTCGCCTGCGAGTACATAGTACGTGTGGAGGTCGTCGACGGTGAGGTTGTAGGTGCGGGCGTGCTGGTCGAAGGCGCGGTTGGCCTGGACGGGGACGGTGGTTCTGTCGTTGCTGAGGAGTGTGGTGCCGGGGGTGAGTTCGTTTGTCTGGAGCCAGCGGTGTGCTGATGGGCTCCAGAAGGGGTGCTCGTTGGTGGCGGTGAGCTTTTGCGGTCCGTTGCGGGTTGTGAGGGTGAGTTCGTTGAAGTGTTTGTCGTCGTCGGTGACGATCTGGCGGGTGACTTTGCGGGTGCCAGTTTCACCGGTGATCGGGTCGGTGGCCAGGACGCTGTCACCGTTGTGGACGTCCTCGATGTTCTTGGTGGAGTTGTCTGCCATGAGGACTTTGGTGCCGGCCAGGAAGCACTTCGGGCACGGGATGTGCCGCAGCTTCTTCATCAACGCGGTCAGGAGGTGGAGTTTTTCCCCGGTGAACTGGTCGGGGTGGAGGAGGTCGCACCAGTCGGTGTTGTCCGGTGTGCCGCCGGTCACTTGTGCGACGCACAGCATGACGGCGCCGTTCGGTGACAGGGATATCACCATTTCCTCGACCGCGAGAAGCTTCTTCGCGGCGTCGAGGACGACCGGTCCGTAGTTGATGATTTGGCAGACGCCGTCGTTGTGCTGGCAGAAGTGGGGGTCTTCGACGTAGCAGCCCAGGGGTGTGTCGCACCGGTATTGGCGGCGGGCGATCGCTCCGGGGTCTTCGCGTTCGAACTTGGCGGCGGCTTCCTCGTCGGCCTTGACCTTGGCGGTGGCGGTGATAAAGGCGTCGTGGGCGGCTTGCTGGGCGCCGGCGGCGTCCTTGCCGGCGGCCAGCGCGGAAGCACGCGCCTCGTTCGCGGCGTTCCAGGCGCCGGTGGCCGATGCGTGGGCCGTCGCGGTGGAGATCGCCGCTTCGGTGGCGGAGTTGGTGGCCTTGGCGGCAGAGGTCGCGGCGTCGGCGGCGGCTCGCCGGGCGGTCCTGGCCGATTGTGCGGCGCTGGTTGCGGAGGTTTCGGCGTCCTTGGCGGAGGCCTTGGCCTGCGCGGCGAAGCCGGCGGCCGAGGCGGCGGAGGCCTTGGCCTGGTTCGCGGCGGTGGTGGCTTCGGCGGCGGCCTTGCGGGCGAGGGCTGCGGCCTTGCGGGCCTCGGCGGCGTTCTGCTGGGCGATGGCCGCGATACCGGCGGCTTCCGCGATCAGCTGCTGGACCTGCGCGGTATGGGTGATGGTGAGCAGGTCCTGACGCTGGGCCTTGTACTGCCCGTCCTGCAGGAAGTCGTGCAGCAGCTGCGGCGGGCCTTCCAGCGCGATGGTGGCCGCGGACTTCACCTCCGGGCTGCTGCTGTCGATCAGCTGGGCGGCCCGGACACGTTCGTCCTGGGAGCGGGCGGTGTACTGCCCGTCGGTGATGAACTGCCGGTACTGCTCGACGGACTCCGAACTCAAAGCGGCATTGGCCGCGTCCTGGACGCGGCGCCCGCCGGTGGAGGCGACCTGCGCGATGTAGAGGCGGAAGTCCCGGACCGCGGCCTGGTACTGGCCGGTGGTCAAGAACGCGGTGATCGTGGCCGCGTCGCCCTTGAGGGCCTCCTCGGCCGCGGAACGCACCGATGCCAGCGGGCTCTGCCCGGCCAGATCGGCCACCGCCGCACGCTCGTCCTGCTGCGTGGCCCCTTGCCCGCCGGTACGCAAGTACTCCACGACGTCCTCGTCGGACCCGGACAACGCTGTTTCGGCGGCGGCCACAGCCCATGGCCTGCCGGTCTGCATAGTCAGCAGGGCGGCCTTGCGGCCCTTGGCCGCGACGACCTTCGGATCGACACCCGGCGCGGCGGCCTGGGCGGCCAACTGCACTGCCTGGGCGGCGAGGTCCTTGTTCTGCTGGACCGCCCGCGCCCGGTCCGCTGTCTGCTTGGCGTCGGTCGCCTTTCGGTCCTGGGCCTGCTCGATCCCGGCGTTGGTACGGCCCAGGAGTTCCTCGGCGTCGACCTCACGGGCCAGCGCGTAAATGGTCTGGGCCTTGGCGACCGCGGCGCCGGCGTCGTTGGCCGCGGCGGTGGCCTCATTGGCATGCCGGGTCGACTCGTTGGCAGCGGTGACCGCGTCATGCGCGAGAGTGGCAGCCTTGTCGGCGTCCGCCGCGGCGGCCAACGCGTGCGTGGCAGCCGACCGGGCCGCATCACGCGCCTCACCGGCCGCCACCGCGGACTTACGGGCCAAAATCACCGCAGCGTTCGCAGCGCGCCGGGCCTCCCCGGCATGACGACGCGCGGCCGCGGCCGCAGCCTTGGCCTGCGCGGTGTGCCCATCGGACTGGTCCGCGTAACTGCTGGCCTCCTCGGCCGCATCGGCAGCCGCACCAGCATCCACGCCCGCCCCCACCGCAGCCAGCGCCGCATCCCCCGCATCGGTGGCCGCCTTGCGCGCCTCCTCAGCGGCATTGGCCCCCGTCGTTGCCGCAGCAGCCGCAGCCCGTGCGACATCGGCCGCCTGATGCGCAGCCACACCCTTGCCGGCATCAACAGCCGCATCGGCCGCCGCACTACGCGCCCGCGACGCCGCCTGAGCAGCCCCCGCCGCCGCCGACGCGGCCTGCGCTGCCGCATTGGCCGCAACCCGCGCCGAATTGTTCGCCGACCGCGCCGCACTGATCGCCTGCTGCGCAGCACTCGCAGCCTGATTGGCCGCGGACGCGGCACGCCCGGCCGCGGACGCCGCCTTGTTCGCGTCACCACCGGCCGCCTTGGCCTCCGTGGCGGCCTCCTTGGCCGCGTTCTTCGCCAACTGCGACGCGGTCACCGCACGTGCCGAGGCATCCTTGGCGGCCACGGTCTCAGCCTTGGCCTGACGGCCCGCCACCCGCGCCTGCTCCGCCAACTGCACGACACTGGTGTACTCCTGGTCATGCGCCCGCGCCACATACAGGCCGACCTGCAAGAACTCCCGCACATCATCCGCGGAACCGTTCAACGCCAGCTCACCGGCCGCCTGCACCTCAGGACCCGCCGTATCCAGGATCTGCACGAGCTGCACTCGCTCGTCCTGATCCCGCAACGTGTACTGACCCTGACTCAAAAACGCCTGCACATCAGCCGGCGTACCGCTCAACGCAGCATTCCCCGCCGCCTGCACACGACGACCCGCCACATCAACGACCTGCGCCACCCGCACCCGCTCATCCTGCTGGTACGGAACACGCCAACCGTTCTGCAGGAACTCTTCCAGTGCAGTTGGGGTCCCTGACAACGCCGTGTTCACGGCTTCCTGCAGACGCCGACCACCCACACTGCCGATCTGGGCAGCAGTCACCCGATCATCCCGGAACGCCTCATTCTCCGCTAGACCCAGGAAGCGCTGGACGTCCTCGTCGGTACCGGTCAGAGCCACCTCCGCAGCGGCCTTGACCCCTGGCCCCCCAGCCTTCCAATACTCGACGACAGCGCCCCGCTCGGTAGGCGGTACACCACTGACAGTCCCGTCACTGACGGAAGCATCATCGGCGATGGCGGGTGTGGGCCCCAGCAGGCTCGCCACGAACGCCAGGAGCAGCAAGGTCAGGCACAGCACGCGTGTAGCGTGAGATGTCCTCCCTCTATTTTGACTCAAATGCAGTCTCTGCCGCAAGGGAATACTCATCTCACTGACTGACAACTCCCGTTGCCAGATACCGAATCTCGGCGCCGTGAGCATAACCGTGCCTGCTTTACGAAGTCTTCACACATTCAGATTCGGCCGGGGAGAGAACCGGCCGAACGGTGACACCGTGTTCCCCCGGTGATCGACCTGCGGTGCGTGCCGTCCGGACCGAGTCCAGGTACAGTCTCAGACTTGCGGCGAAGTGCACCGTACCGCACTGCCTAGCATCGAACACCCCGCGCCCGTAAGCCTCGGTGGCTTCCGAGGGGGCAGCGATCCGGTGTGCTATTTTCCTGCCGTATCTTTACGTATTGATTACATCTGTGGGGGGCCGCGGATAAGGCAGTCGCCCACGTCCGGAAGGAATTCGTCGGTGACATTTCGCGCCCGCAGACTGATACTTGCCGCTGGAATCGTCAGTGTGCTCACAGCCTTGGTCGGTGCACCTGCCCTGGCTTCCACCACTTCCGCTCCTGCCACGGCAGGAGCCGCTGACACGGCGCCGCCCTCCGCGGTGGAGGACTTCCAGTACCCCGATGCGGCGAAGATTCTCCAGCAGCGGGGCATCAAGCTCATCAAGGGCGACGGCCACATCCTGCTCCTCGACGCATGCGGCACCTCCGCCCAGCAGATCAAGGTCTGGACGGGCGCCTCGGAGATCTGCTTCCAGGCCAACGCCAAGACGGGCAACCTCACGCTGGAAGTGCCCGACGTCATTCGCCTGCAGACCGCGGACCACCCCATCAGCGCCGACCTCACCGCCGAAGGCACCACCCAAACGGTCGACGTCGCCAAGGGCAGCGCCAAGAGCGTCGGCGAAGGAACCGCAGACGGCGCCCCCTCGGTCCTGGTCGCCCTCCGCGTCACCGGCTGAAACACGATCGGATTCCACCACACCGACCGGACAACACCGGGATTCCCCAACGTCTGAATCCTGACCCGCGCTCCCGTCGGCGCTCTTCGGACTGCTTCGGCCTCTTCGGAGCAGACCCTCCACCGCCTCGGCGGTCCCCAGACTTTTGGCATAAAGGAAGCACATCGTGGCAGGCATACATTCACGCACCGGTTGGACCACCGGACTCCTCGCAATCACCGTCGCCGCCGGAGTGCTCGCCGCCCCGTCGACCCAGGCCGTAACAGGCGACGCCACGGCAAACGGACAGTTCGCATTCACTACGAAGCTCGACATCGGTGGCGGTCAGCGTTCTTGCACCGGAACTCTCCTGAACAACCAGTGGATCATCACCGCTGCGAGCTGCTTCGCCGATGACCCTGCCCAGCCGCAGACACTCCCGGCCGGCGCCCCGAAGCTGAAGGCCACTGCGACGATCGGCCGCACCGACCTGACCGGTACCGCGGGCGCAGTGCGCCAGATCGTGGATCTGGTGCCTCGTCAGGACCGGGACTTGGTGCTGGCCAAGCTCGATGCCCCGGTTATCGGTGTCAGGCCCCTGCACCCGGCGACCACTGCCCCGGCCCAGGGCGAGGCGCTCAAGGGTGCCGGTTACGGTCGCACCAAGGACATCTGGGTTCCCGGCACCCTCCACACCGCGGCGTTTACCGCCACCCAGGTCAACGGCACCTCGGTCAATATCGACGGTACCGCGGTCTGCAAGGGTGACACCGGCGCCCCGGCGTTCCGCGCCGTCAACGGCAACTTCGAGCTGGCGGCTGTCGCGAGCACCTCCTGGCAGGGTGGCTGCCTGGGCTCGGACGAGACCCGCACCGGTGCGGTCGCCACCCGTGTCGACGACATCAACGCATGGATTCGTCAGGCCGTCGCTGCGACGCTGACGCCATGGAAACTGCAGATGCTCACCACGACCAGCACCGGCCTGTTCCATTCCTCGCGGGACAGCAACGGCGACTGGTCGGTGTTCGGCGACGTACAGCAGGCCGCGGGCAGCATCGGCGAGGTGAAGGTCACCGCCGACGCCGCGATCTCGGGGAAGAACTATGTGTTCGCCATCGGCGGAGACGGCCACGTCTACGAGGGAGCCCGTAATCCCAACGGCACGTGGGTGAAGTTCCGCGATCTGACGGCCGAGACCGGTGCTCTGCCGGGCCTGACGAAGATCGCGGCCACGTCCGCAGGCAGTCAGGTCAGTTTGATCGCTCTGGCGAACGGCCGGATCTACCACACCATCCAGGACGCGAGCGGCAAGTGGCTCAAGTGGGGAGACGTCACCGCGTCCCTCGGCGTGCTCGGCAACGCCACCCAGGTGACTACCGCGCAGACCGGCGATGAACTCCAGATCGGCGTCGTCGCGGACAAGAAGGCCTTCCACGCTGTTCGGCACGCCAATGGCACCTGGTCCGCGTGGGGCGAGCTCAAGCAGCTCGCCGGCACACTGGGTCCGGTCACCGGCATGGCTTTCGCCGGCATCGGGAGCGACCTGCAGGTCGTCGTCACCAACGCGACCGGCGGCATCCAGCACTCGACCCGGGCAGCCAACGGCACCTGGAGCGTCTTCGGTGACCTCAGCGGCGTTCTCGGCCAGGACCCGGTGATCAGCATCGACGCGGCTGCTGTGGACGGCGAGTTCCAGACCGCGGTCGTCACCGCCGACGGGCACATCAAGCACACTCTGCGTCACGCCAACCGCCAGTGGGACGCCGCGGACGAGCCGACCGGCATCCCCGGCACCCCCACCACCGTCGCCATCACCGGCAGCTGGAACTAACACCCCACACGGTTCATCGACACAGGCACGAGGGCGGGCAAGCACCCCATGGGATGCTTGCCCGCCCTCGTGCAGCGTCCGGGCCGGATGAAGCTCTACCAGCGCCCCTTATGCCGACCGGCCTAGGCGGGCGCGGTCATGCCTGGGCGTGTGCCGTCCTGGGTCGCCGGGAGCGATGGCCTGGGACCGGCGATGCGGCAGGTCACGACGGTGCAGAGCCCGCAAGCTGTGATCTTCCTTTGACACCCATACGTTCTCCACACAAACTGATCAGTCCTGTCACAACAGCAGAGCGCCCCTCTGGGAACCGTTCGCGAGGAGCGCCATGCACGGCCGTAGTGCCCCTTTGTCCCGTTTCCGCTGGTCGCTCGGCCCTGTCTCCGACCTGTTCTCCGGTCGCAACAACAGCCTGGGCCTGTTGCGGCTGCTGCTGGCTTCAGCCGTCGTGGTCTCTCATGCACGGATCCTCGGGTTCGGCGGCCGTGAGTTCGGCCACACGTTCTCGGGTGGGCAGATCGACCTCGGGAAGATGTCGGTGTTCGGGTTCTTCTTCCTGTCCGGCATTCTCGTGACGCGCAGCGGAAACCGGCTCCCCGTCGGGCGCTTCCTGTGGCATCGCGGACTGCGACTGCTGCCGGGTCTGTGGGTCTGCCTGGCGGTCACGGCGTTCGTCGTGGCCCCGTTCCTGTACTGGCGGCAGCACGGTGGCCTGGCGGGTTTCCGGGACCAGGCGTACGGTCCGTTCGCCTACCTGCGGGCGAACTGGGCCGTCGGCATCGATCAGTGGGGCGTTTCCGGTGTGATGGAAACAGCCACAGCCAAAGGGCTGGCATTCAACACGGCCTTCGACGGCGCCCTGTGGTCCCTCAAGTACGAGGTTCTCTGCTACCTCGGGGTGGCACTGCTCGCCCTGACCGGATCCCTGACCCGCGCCCGCCGCGCCGTCCTCGCGGTGACCGTGGTCCTGGGCGGGTTGATCCTGAGCGACGCGATCGGCAACCGATACATGTACGGAGCCCCCGCCGCAAAGCACGGCGGGCTCTTCGACGTTCCCCTGATGGGCGCGCTCGACGTGGACTGGGTGGTCTACCTGGGATTCGCCTTCGCCCTCGGTGCGCTGATCGAGCTGTACAAGGAGCGCGTACCGGTCAGCGATCCACTGGGCGTCGTCTCCGGCCTCGTACTGCTCCTGACCCTGCGCTACGGCTACTTCTTCGCCCTCGGCGTCCCGGCTTTCGCCTATCTGTTGCTGTGGCTGGCCATCCGGCTGCCGAAGCCGTTCCAGCGAATAGGCCGCAAGCACGACTACTCGTACGGCATCTACATCTATGGCTTCGTGGTGGAACAAGCGCTTGCCGCGCTAGGTGGAGCACGCTGGGGCTTCGGCGCCTACCTGGGTCTCGCCATGGGCGGCACCCTGATCGTGGCAATGCTCTCCTGGCACCTGGTGGAACGCCCGGCCATGCGGCTGAAAGACCTCGGAGCTCGCCGCCGGAATGATCGTCGCCACGAGGCGACAACACCCGACCTCGACACCCACCCAATTCGTCAACCCTCACACGTGGCTTGAGGATCATGACCACCGCAAGACGTCGGGCCGCAGAAGGGTGGGGACGGCGGCGATGGTCGCGTCTCAGTCCTGCCGGACGATCACTGCGAACTGCTCGATGACTGGTCCCTTCGGAGAGTTCGCGGAGTGATTTGCGCTGATCCCTTCGTTAGGCGTAGGGGGCGGACTGACCCTGGAGCAGAGGTGATTGCGCGAGCGGATTCGGTGCGAGGTGGGCGGGCAGTCCGCTCGCGGTGAGAAGACCGCGATAATCGCAAAGGATCTGCGGGTCAGTGAGCGGTCGGTGGAGCGCTGGCGTCACTTGCGCGAACGGGGGATCCGTACCTGTTTCTCGGTGGGACACGCCATCACCGAGCCGGTGCGCCGCGCTGTCCGGCGGTGGCCGAGCCGACCGGCGTGATCGACCCGGTCGGCATCGGCATCACGGTGCCAGGAGTGACCGCACCCCTGAGCCCAGTTGTCCCCGTTCGACCACGACGAGGCCTGCGGCATCCAGGTGTTCCTCCCGACACTCTCCACCCGGTGTCGGGCCGGCTCAGGTCAGGGTTGCGTAGACGATGAGGTTGTCGACGGGGTGGCCCTGGGGGTCTATCGAGCCGTCGCAGGTAATCAGGCGGAGGGTGGGGGTCGGGGTGGGGGCGTAGACCTGTTGGGTGGGGAAGGTCTTCTTGTTCACCGTCTGGGTGGTGGTGACGGTGAAGTGGACGGTCTTTCCGTCGGCGCCGCGGACGGCGATGTCGGCGCCCTTCTTGATCTTCGCGAGATCGTGGAAGACGGCCTTGCCGTACCGGGTGCTGTTGTGGCCGATGACGACGGAGGAGCCGCGCTGGCCGGGTACCGCGCTGTTCGTGTACCAGCCGGCGGTCATGCCCTGGTCCGGCGGAGGGACTTGAACCGTCTGGTCGGCGTTGAGGCCGAGCCGTAGGAGGGAGCTGTCCACGCCGATGGAGGGGATCACCACGCGAGTGGGGTCACCGGGTGTGCTGGGCGCCGTCGCGGGGGGCTGGGTCGATGCGCCGGGGCCGGGTGCGTCCGGGGCGGTGGCGGAGGGGGAGCCCGACGAGCAGGCGGCCAGGGTGGTGAGGGTCAGCGCGATGAGCGGGGCTCGCAGGGCGCGCGCCGGGTTCGGGATGCGGGCCATGGGTGTCCTTATAAGGGGGTGGTGGGGCGCGCC
>NZ_JAPVLS010000079.1:0-46433 GCF_027158125.1 Streptomyces sp. H39-C1 | reverse complement strand
CAAGGATCATGGGACGTAGACACTCACATGATCGCTGGCAACCGCGCCTGCCGCATGTTGCCACCTACCCCACCAGCAAGGCCAGTTGGGGCGAACCCGCTCAAGTCGACTTCACGCCGAGGCCCTGCACCGACCCCACCCGCGCGGGACACCGCAAGATACTCGCGTTCTTCCTGGTCGACCCGTCGGAAAGAATCGTCTCGACCTCCGATTTGCCACCACAGCAACCATGGTCCGACACATCGACGATGACGCTCAATCAGGCCAAGGAATACCGCGAACAACTCATGCAGGAACGCAAGTTCTTCGTCAATGAACACAATGAGCAGCTCTACGAACGAGAATTCTCCCTCTGCGAGCACTGAATCCCTCTGCCGTCGCGGCGCATTGGACGCTAGCGCCCAGGTGAGATAGTCGAGGCGCTGGACGGTCACCTGCCCCAGCACGTCACGGAGTCGGCGCGAAAGGCCGTCGGGGCCCGGGAGTGTCATTCCGCCCCCGAGGCCCCGCGCAGGTCCAACACTCCGCCCGAAGGCTGCCGTTTTCCGGCTCGTCCCCGTTGGGCTGCTCGGGAGGGTATGCGGCCGGAGCAGCCCCTGACGGGGTGCTCCGGCCGCTCGGCGTTCCAGCGGTGGTGGTACGCCAGTGTCACTTGGCCGTGAGGCAGCTGCCGCCGTTCATGGTGGTCGACATCGGCAGAGCGCGGCGTCGAGGCGATCTGCTTCGCCGACACCCGCGGCTCCCAAGTCGAGATCGTCCAGAACATCGGCCGGGCGCTCCGCCTCAACAAGGACGGCTCCATCAAGGTCGCCAGGATCATCGTGCCGGTGTTCCTGGAGTCCAACGAGGACCCTGACGACATGGTCGCCAGCGCCTCGTTCCGCCCCCTTATAGCCGTATTGCAGGGGTCTGCCGCACGATCGGGTGACATCTGAACTGGCTTGCCCTGCAGGGCAGGTGGGAAGGATGTCGCTGTGCCCAAGCCCTATCCGGAAGAGTTCCGCCAAGACGTCGTGCGGGTCGCGAGGAACCGCGGCCCGGGCGTGACGGTCGAGCAGGTGGCCGCCGACGGTGAGCGCCTGCCTTCGCAGGGCGAGGCTGCCGAGGACTGGGTGCGCGAAGCGCTTGAGTTCGTCACGGGCGGGTCGCGTCTCATTCCGCGCCCACAGACGGCGGAACTCCTCGTCCGTCTCCAACTCGGCGATCAAGCGGACGGTCCTGGGGTCGTTGGGTCGGCTTCGGCGCGCAGGGCCGCTGCGGTCTGCGCGGCAACTTCGGCCCAGTCGGGCAAGAGCCGGCGGGACGCCGGGTCGAGGAACACCCGGCCCGGACCAGGTTGCGCCCGGGCTCGTACAGGGGGGCGAGCGCGCGGGCCTGCTCGTCGGCGAGGTTGCGGCTCACGGCCGGGGCGGGCGGACACGAGAGCGTAGAGAAGGGCCAGCGCCGGCCGAGAAATGTGTCGAGGCCCGGTCCGAAGGCGGTCCCCGGTCATGATCCCTTGCTCAACCGGCGGGCAGCAGGCGAGACTTCACTTCGGATGGGCAAGGGCACATATGAGGGGGATCCATGGGACAGCCGGCACTCGTGCGCACCGGGACGACGGAATTCTTCGTCGAACTCGCGGAAGGCAGCGGTCCGCAGACCGTGGGCATTGCGGACGCACTGTCCTTCGACGGGGTCCGCGGTACGGTGGAGGCCATCGGCGACCAACTCGCCGCCGCCTGGGACAGGGTGCGACCCGATGAGGCGACTGTGGAGTTCGGGCTGAACCTCACCGCGAAGTCCGGGAAACTGACCGGCATGCTGATCGAGGGCAGCGGGGAGGCGGCGCTGCGGATCACCCTCACCTGGAAGGCCGGAAGCCGGCCCTGACCGGTCGGGGCCGCGCGATGTACACACGCGTCGAATCGCGGGAGTTGCGCCGCTGTGTCGTCAGGATCGACACCGTGGACCAACTGCTGTGCGGCACCGGGTTCTTCGTGGCACCCGGATGGGTACTGACCTGCGCACACGTCGTCAAGGACCAGGCGGCGGTCAGTGTGGTCACGGACGCGGGCATCAGCGCGCACCCGGTACAGGGCACCGTCGTGGCACGGTCCGCGCCGAAGGGGGCCGGCGCGCTGTGGCCCTTCCCCGATCTGGCCCTGATCCGCCTCGACGCCGCACTCGACCACCCTTGCGTCCTGCTCGAAGCCGATGATCCGCTCGGGGAGCAGGAGTGCCAGACCTGGGGCTACCCGCCTCGGGAATACGGCCTCGACCCGCCCGGCTCTCCCGCCACCTTCCGTTTCGAGGGAGTGGAAGGCGACGGCTACCTCCGGCTCAAGGCGGGACAGGCCAGACCGGGGCTGTCCGGGGCGCCGCTGTTGTGCCCCGAGCGCCGAGCGGTGGTCGGCGTCGTATCGGCCTCCCGGAACATCGACACGGATCTGGGCGGTTGGGCGTCGCCCGTCTCCGCGCTCTTCGACGGCGGCCCCGGCGTGCCGGCGGACCTGCTCGCCGCCGGCCGGCGGATACGCGGCCTCAACCGCGCCGCCGTCCTCGCCGACCGGACCGCCTGGCACCGTGTCCTGCCGGTCGCGGACTGCGCCACGGCGCTGGAGCGGCCCTGGGCGCCCTTCACCCGAGGTCCGCGCTCCAGTCCCGCAGATCTGCTGCGCAGCGACTTCGCGGTGGTCCCGTATCTGTTCCGCGACGCGGAACTCGACGCTCTGACCGCGTGGTGCCGGGCACCGCACGCGATGTCGGTGGTCCAGGTGGCCGGGCGCGGAGGCGCAGGCAAGACCCGCTTCGGCCTGGAACTGGCCGCCCGGATGGAGCGGCACGGCTGGGTGAGCGGGCTGTGGAGACGCGACAGCGCTCCAGCCGATCTGGCGCGGCTGCCACTCCCCCGGTTCGTGGTGATCGACTACGTCGAAGCCGTCGGCACGCCAGAGTTCCTGGCCCTGCTGGAAGCCCTGCGCCACGGCGCGACGGACATCGCGCCGGTCCGTGTTCTGCTGCTGACGCGCACCGGTACAGGTCCGTCGGCCGACACCCTGGCGAGGCTGGAGGAGGACGCGCCCGCACCGTTGCGGACGATCCTGTCCGAGGCCGGCGACAGCGCCACGGCCGCTGGGCACCTCACCGGCGAGCAGCGCCGGACGCTGTACCAACAGGCCGCTCACGCGTTCTCCCGTGCCTGGCACGCACCCGGCGGCCCGGTCGTCACGCCACCGGATCTGGACGACGCGCGCTACGGGCTGCCGTTGGAAGTTCTGTTCGAGGCGCTGGACCGCGTCCTTCGCCCGGATACCGAACCGGGGGCGGGGTCCGTCGGGGGGCCGGGCAACGAGGGACTTCCCGTGGACCGGATCCTTCGCCATGAGGAGCGCTACTGGGCGGCCACCGCGACCGCCGCCGGCGTGCCCTGGCTGGACGGTGCCTTGCGCCGCCGCCTGGTGGCGGCGGCGACACTCGCGGGCGCCGCCGACAGCCGGCAGGCCCACGCGCTGACCGCCCTGGCCGCGGCGCGGGAAGGCGGCTCGGGCCCGGAGAACCGGGCGCTCGTCGGATGGCTGGCAGGGCTCTACGAGGGACCCGCGCTCCTGGTCCCGTTGCGCCCCGACAAGCTGGGCGAAGCACTGGTGGCCGCGGTCCTGCGCGAGGACCTGCGGACGGGCCCGCCAGCGGACCTGGACAAGGCGCTGTTGACAGGTGTGCTGGGCCTGGACGCCGACGGCCAGGTCGTCCATGCGCTCGATGTGCTCGCCCGGCTGGGGACGGCGGACGGCGAGGTCACCACCTCGGTGGCTCAGGCGCTGGCTGCCCGGCTGCCCGCGCTCGCCCGGCGCGCCGAGCGAGCCGTGCAAGCCCCACCGACCGGGTCCGGCGACGTGTCGCTGCTGCACGGCCTGCTGCGGCTGGTCGGCGCCGAGCTGCTGGAGCGGATCTCAGCGGCCACCCGGTCCGCCGACGACAATGCGCTGCCCGACCTCGCCGCCGCCCTCCTGCGCCTCGGAGATCTCGCCAGGTCCTACGGACGCGGCGAGGAGGCCGGCCGGCTGTACCGCCAGGGCACGGCTCTCGGCCGGGACCTGATCCGCGATCACCCGGAAAACACCGGCCACCAGCGGGACCTGGGGGTGCTCTGCAACCGGCTGGGCGACACGGCCCGAGCCGCCGGGGACCGCAGTGAAGCCGCCAAGTGGTACCAGGAGGCTCTGGGCATCGCCGAGGGTCTGGTGCGGGCGACACCGTCGAGCCCGGTCCACCAGCGGGACCTGGCCGTGTGCTGCGACCGGCTCGGCGAGCTCGCCCGGTTGGACGGCCAGTGGTCCACGGCCGAGCGGCTGCACCGTAAGGCGCTGGCCACAGCACGCAGGCTCGCCACTGCGGAGCCGGGCGACGCCTCGGTGCAACGGGATCTGCTGGTCGCCTACAACCGGCTCGGGGATCTGCTGTCCGGCACGGAACAGCCGCACCAGGCCGCCGAGATGTACCGGCAGGCGGTCATGATCGGACAGGAGCTGGCGCGGCGCGCACCCGACAGCACCGTGCACCTGCGCGACCTGGCGGTCTCGTACAACCGGCTGGGCGATCTGGCCCGTGCCGAAGGCGGCCTGGACCGGGCCGCCGCTCAGTACCGCCAGTCCCTGCGGATCCGCGAGGAACTCGCGCGCACGGAACCCGAGAGCGCCGCCTCCCGCCGCGATCTGGGCCTGTGCTACGCCAGGTTGGGAGATCTCGCCCATGCCTCGCATCAGGGCGAGGAAGCGGCGCGCCTGTACCGGAATTCCTGGGAGGCGGCCTACACGCTCGTGCGGGACGAACCGCAGAACACGACCTATCAGGAGGATCTGACCGCCGTCCGCAAGCGTCTGGCGGCGCAACTGCGGGACCTGGACCAGCGCGCGCCGGGCGACGAGACCGGCGACGACGCGATGAGCTGGGCTGACCTGGCTCGTATGCTCCGGGAAAGCGCGGGAGAGGCCGACGGCGTGGACCTGGATGACGACGTCCAGGACATGTTCTTCGCGGAGCTGGGTTACGACTCGCTCGCTCTGCTGCAGGTGGCCGGCGCGACCGGCATCGAGTACGGACTCTGCCTGGACGACGATGCGATCGCCGAAGCGGACACCCCGCGCAGCCTGCTCGCCCTGATCAACGCCACCGCCGCCGACCTCCGCCGTACGTCGCGGCGCCCCTCGAACCGGAGAGCCGCGAACTGGAGAGCCGGACGTCCCGTCTCCGTCTCCGCCCTCCGCTCCTGGGTGGTCGGCTGGCTGACCGGCAACCTGGGGCTGAGTTCCGCGCAGATCGACCTCGGCGACACCTTCTCCGCGTGTGCGGGCTTCGACTCGATCCGGGCGCTCGATCTGTTCGACGACATCGAGATCGTTTATGGCGTCTACGTAGCTTTCGACTCCGGCTGGGGAGAACTCACCATCCGTAAATTCATCGGCGACCTCCACGCGGACGTGGCACGGCATCAGCAGCGCTAGAGCCTGTCTCTTGGAAGTGCGGTGCGCAGGGTGCTGCATGCCGGATCGAAATCTTGTGGCAGCAGCGTTCGCCCCGCAGCGGCTGATCGAGCGGGTCGTGGGCCTCGACGAGGCGGCAGCGCTGCCGCCTGGCTTCGACCGGGCCTCCCCCGCCGGGATGACGACGATCGATCCGCTCCACGGCTGAATCCACGGCGGACGCGGCCGGGGTGGCGGGCGTGGCGTCGGGATTTGTACGGGTTGTCGGGTGATGATGGCGCCGTGCGACTTGATCACGTGTCCTACGCGGTGGCCCGCGACAGCTTCGTCTCGACCGTCCAGCGGATCGGATCGGCCCTCGGCGCCGGGTTCGTCGACGGCGGCGTGCACCCGCGATTCGGCACCCGCAATTCTATTCTCCCGCTGAGCGGCGGCACCTACGTCGAGGTCGTCACCACACTCGACCACCCCGCCGCCGACCGCGCACCCTTCGGCCAGGCGGTCGCGCGCCGCGCCGCCGAGGGCGGCGGTTGGCTCGGTTGGGTGGTCTCCGTCGACGACATCGCCCCGGTCGAGACCCGCCTCGGCCGCACCTCGGCCGAGGGCCACCGCGTCCGCCCCGACGGGTTCGACCTGAGGTGGAAGCAGATCGGCCTGCTGGAACTGCTGGAGGACCCGCAACTGCCCTACTTCCTTCAGTGGTCGGTCCCCATCGAGGAGCGCCCGAGCGCCGACCCGCGCACCTCCACCACCATCCACGGGGTCTCCATCGCCGGCGACGCCGCCTCCATCGCCGAATTCCTCGGCGAACCGGCCGACCACCCCCTCGACCAGATCGACGTCACTTGGGTTGAGGATGAGGAACCGGGCCTGGTCTCGGTCGAGTTCGCCACCGCCCACGGCCCGGTCACGATCTGACCAGGGCCCGACTGCTCCGCGGGAGCAGCCGGCCGGGATCTCCCGGCTGGCGCGTGTCGATTTAGTGGATTGGTCAGTTGATCGGATGTGTCTGCCCGATCAGTGATCACTGATGCGATGTGGAGCCGGATCGAGCCGCTGATGCCGGCTGACCCGGTCCGTGGACGGCGGAGGGCCGATCACCGCCGAACGCTCGAGGCCATCGCGTGGCACCGCTACGAGACCATGGGCACCCCGGTCTATCCCGAGCCGCACACAGGGCTGCTGCCTTGCTGCACTCATTGGTCCGTGTCCCCGCGATGGAGCACAGCAACCTGCTGTACGCAGCCTCGGTCGCGGTGGCCTACCTCACCGCCAGCGGCCAGCCCGTCAAGGTCACCGCAGCCGAGGCCGGCGACCTCGTCGATCATGTCGACCACGGACAACTCGACGTCCGCCAGGCAGCCGCCGTCCTGCGCGGTTGGACCCATGCCTGACCTGCAAGCACCTCATGGGTGCCCACGGTGGACCTGCGGTGGTACCTAGCGAGCCCAATTTGGGGCATCCTGCCATCACGGCGAACAGCACCCCCAGGCGCGCGGCGGTCCGTCAACTTCGAGGCCGCCTGGTGCCGACCACCAACTAGTCGGGCCTTCATGGCGCATCGGCAGGACCAGGATGGAGAAGTGGGGGCCTGAACTCCAGTCCCGGCGACCCGGGGAACCCCGCTCCGGAGCCGAACCCTGAGCCTGAGCCCGGCGATGAGTGACGCGCCGGCGATCGGGGAGGTGGCGCACATCGCGGACCGGCTCCGGGTCCAGTGTGCGCAGGAGCTCGACGCACGCGAGAGCGGGTACTTCCATCAACGCGCCTGGCTGCGCACCGCCTTCCTGACGGTGCCCAGGGAGAACGTCGTCCCGGAGCAGGTGTGGTGGCCCCACCCCCGGGACGATGGCCTGCACCACGTCATCAACCGCGGCCAACACCCCCGCGCCTGGATCAAATCTGACCTCGCTGGGAAACAGGCGAAAGGACTGGGGGGACGCGTGGAGGGGCCCTGGTGCCATGGCACCAGGGCCCCGAAGGACGGAAAACACCACCTGCCGACCCCAATACTGCGCCGGCCTACTGTGTCCGCACCCGACCGGTAATCAGTCGGGGGTACGGGGATCGCTGATGCGTGACCGGAGACCACCTCACTATCGATGTCCTGCGGTACCCGGGCCCACTACTTCGCCCGGGCGATCCTGATGGCGCTCAACCCCTCCGTTCCCTCTGGATCAATCACTTGCTCGTTCGGTACTGCGCACTACGGGTGATACGTACTGCTGGTGGCCTTCACCGCACCACCGTCCGGCAGCCAGCCCCGTCGCCCGTACTGCAACTGCCCTGGCTTAGAACCCCACTGCCGAACCCCTTGGCACGCGCGCCCGCAGCCCGACGCCTTCACCAAGAGAACTTCATGCCACTGCACTGCTGGTACTGCCGTACAGCTGTGTTGCGGGTACTGCTGGTGGCCTTCACCGCACCACCGTCCGGCAGCCAGCCCCGTCGCCCGTACTGCAACCGCTCTGGCTTAGAACCCCACTGCCGAACCTCTCGGCACGCGCGCCCGCAGCCCGACGCCTTCACCGAGAGACCACTTGTGTACTGCGCTGCTGGTACTGCAACCGCATCTGGTACTGCTGTCCTGCGTGATGCGGTACTTCGGGTACTGCGTGTCAGACCTGCACGTGCCGTACTGCGTTACTGCGGTCCTGCGCGGCGGCCCCTCCCGGGGCGGCCCGGCCCGGCAATCAACCCTGCGACCCACCAGCACTGCACTGGCCGCCGGATTCCATCACCGTGCCACACACTCCGCGCGGCAGTTCGTGTCTGCCGCGCCCTGCTTCCTTCTTGACTACGACCAGAACACTACCCACACCCGGAAGCGAATGTCTACTTCACACGCGATAGGTTTTCGCGGCACTGCCCGATAGGCATTCTGTCGCCCACTCAGCGACACCCCCGGTCGCGACACGGCACGGAAAGGGCAGGAGAACCGCATGAGACACGACCCCTCACCGCCCATCCCGCACACGGACATCTGCGACGTGTGCGCCCGGCGGCTCACCGACGGGTGCCGCCTGGCCGTCGTCCGGGACTCCTCCGCTGTTCACGCCCGCGACCCGGCACGTGACGGCCTGCGCCTGATCGCCACCTGCTCACCCGAACACCTCACCACCCTGCAGGATGAGTACGACCAACGGCCCTTCATCCCCGAGGAGCTGTGGGCCGGAAAGATCCTGCGCGCCCTGGCGCAGCAGCCCGTCGGGATCACCGGCGAAGCCCTGTCCGCGGCGACCGGGCTGGACGATCTGCAGATCCAACGCACCAGGGCATGGCAGCAGCACCACGCCCGGCGCATGCAGCGCTCCGAGCACCCCCCCACGATCCTCCGAGGGGTGACGGTTCTCGATTGCCGGCTGGGGGTTGTAGCAGGTGGGTATGGGGGCCGCCCTTCGAAGCCTTGGCAGGCAGGGGCCGCGGCTCGCCCCGCGACCATCTCGCGGGCCTGGGGTCCGAGTAGGAACGGCCCAGGAAACCGGTGTTGCTGTCAGAAGTTTTGACAGGTCGTGATCGGGGACGAGTGACGCGGACGTGGTACGAGGAGAATGCGCGGCGCGCTGGGCGCCGGCGAAGCTTCCTGATCGTCCTGGACGAGACGCGTGAACTCACCGAGGATGAGGTCAACGACCTGCTCGGCGACGACGGCCGCCGGCCGGGCCGAGGAGGATGACTACGAATGGGTGCGCTGATCAGCGCACCGTCAGGGCCCCGCGCGTGCGCGTCGCCGGTGCAGACGATGGCGTTCTCGCCGGGGACCGGGGTCTCAAAGCGGGTCGAAGAAGTCGTCCAGGGCTCCGGGGGTGGCGGTGAGCGCGTTGGCGCGCCGCCGCGGGGTCGGGCTTGTGGGCGGGGCCCTGTGGTTCCCGTCGGCGCCCGTGACGCCGAGCCCGGTAGCGCACTGGTCGCGCTACCGGGCTCTTGTGCGCTGGCCGACCGGGTGCCGGGTCAGATCTCGATGTCGACCACGATTTTGGCGTGTGCCGAGCCGTCCTCGACGGCGGCGTGGGCCTGGGCGACCGTGTCCAGGGTGTAGCGGCGGGGGTCCAGCAGCGGCTTGAGCAGGCCCGCGTCGGCCATGGCGGCGGCTTGGCGCAGGATCTCGCCGTGGTGCTCGCGGCCGCGGCCGGTGAGCATGGGCAGCAAGGTGAACACCCCTGAGTAGGTCGCGCCGCGAAAGGAGAGCGGAGCCAGGCTGTGGCTTCCCCACCCGAGGGCGCTCAGGACGTGGCCGGTGTAGGTGCGCACCGCGGCGAAGGAGTCGTCCAGGACGGCGCCGCCGACGGTGTCGAAGACGATGTCGAAGCCCTCGCCACCGGTGTGTGCGGTGACATACTCCTGCACCTCGGTCGTGGCGTAGTCGATCGCGGTGGCTCCGAACTGCCGCACGAGCGCGGCGTCGGTCGCGGAGGCGGTGGCGAAGACCTCGGCGCCGCGGGCGCGGGCGATCTGCACCGCGACGTGACCGATGCCGCCGGCGCCGCCGTGCACCAGGACCTTGTGGCCGGTGCCGACCTGGGCCCGGTCCACCAGCCCCTCCCAGGCCGTGACGACGGCCAAGGGCAGGACCGCGGCCTCCCGCAGGGTCAAGGTGGCGGGCTTGTGAGCGAGCAGTCGGACGTCGGCGGCAACGTACTGGGCCAACGATCCTTGGAGGTCACCGACGCCGCCGCTCAGGCCGTAGACCTCGTCGCCGGGAGAGAACCCGGTCGCGCCGGGGCCGACCTCTTCGACGGTGCCGGCCAGGTCCAGGCCCAGCACCGCGGGCAGCACCGTACGGGCGTGCGAGGCCAGGCCGGCGCGGATCTTGGTGTCCAGGGGGTTCACGCCGCTGGCAGCGATCTTGACCAGGACCTGGCCCGGGCCGGGTACGGGTTTGGTGATGTCGGTGAGGTGCAACGAGGTGGCGAACTCGGTCAGTACGGCTGCGCGCATGGTCCTGGTCCTTCGGTAGGTCACGATGGAGGCCACCGTTATGAGGAGCGGTTGGGCTGGGGGCGGGCCGTTGGATCGGGCAGGGCCAGGTCGAGGACCGCGGCCGCGAACGCGGCCGGGCACTCCTGGGGGAGGTTGTGCCCGGCATGCGGCACCCGCAGGTGCTCGCGCGGGCCGGTGAGGTGCGCGGCTGAAGCGGAGCCGTCGGTGGCGGGAAAGTTGCCGTCCGCCTCCCCGTCCAGCGTGATCGTCGGCACGGTGATGGCAGGCTGGCGGGCGAGCTGCCGCTCGAGCTCCTCGTAGGACGGGTCTCCCGGCGCCAGCCCGAGCCGGTGCCGATAGGAGTGGATGACCACGTCCACATAGTCCTCGTTGAAGAAGGCCCGGGCGGTGCGGTCCAGGAGCGTGTCGGCGAAGTCCCAGTCGGGCGGGTTGCGCCGCCAGATCACCTCAGCGATGTCGCGCCGGTTGGCGGTCAGGCCGCGCATGCCGCGTTCGGTGGCGAAGTAGTGGAAGTACCAGAACCCGGCTTCCAGGTCGGGTCGCAGGGGCCGGCCCGCGACGCTGATGTCCTGGATGAGGTAGCTGTTGACCGACACCAGCCCTGCACAGCGCTCGGGCCATAGCGCGGCAACGACGTTGGCGGCCCGCGCGCCCCAGTCGTAGCCGGCCAGCACCGCGCGCGGCAGGCCCAAAGCGTCCAGCAGTTCGATGACGTCGGCGCCCAGTGCCGCCTGCTGCCCCGACCGCGCGGTGGCAGGGTCCGCGAAGCGGGTGGGGCCGTGGCCGCGCAGGTAGGGGACGATGATCCTCAGGCCGGCTGCGGCCAGTTCCGGGGCGACGTCGACGTAGCTGTGGACGTCGTAGGGGAATCCGTGCAGCAGCAGGACGGCGGGGCCCCGGGCAGGGCCGGCCTCGTAGTAGGCGACCTCCAGGACACCGGCCCGCACCGTGCGCGAGGTGCCGAGCCCGGCAGGTCCTGCGGAGGTCGCCGCTGCGGGGATCACGGTTGCAGCAGCCACTGGGACTCGGCGCTTGCGCGCGAGGGGCGCCAGTCGATGACCGTGTGCGTGGCCACCTTGTTCCTGCCGAACGGGTCCCGGGCCAGGATGCGGCCCAGCTCCTCTCGGTCATTGGCCCTGGCCAAGATCAGGCCGCCCGTCCTGGGGTCCTGGCGGCCGGAGGCGATGAAGTGCCCGGCTGCGAAGTTCTCCTCCAGCCAGGTGTTGTGGGCCTCCAGGTGGCGGTCGATCTCGTCGAGCGGAGCGGTGTAGTTCAAGATCACGATGAACATGGTGTGCACGGCCAATCATCAGAACGGAGCGGTACGGGCCATGGGGTCAGGCGGGCTGGACCCGGGCCCAGAAGTCGTTGAACTCGACGCTGTCGAAGAACGCGACGGCGCTGACGATCCGGTGTTCGCGCATGGTCAGGAACCAGGCGTAGGTGTTGTCGTAGCGGGAGCCGTCACGCACGGTGGCGCTCGCGTCGAACAGGGCGACCACGGTGTCCCCGTCGGCGTACAGCGCCCGTACGGACGGCACCAGCGGGCTGCTCAACCGCGCATTGAACGGGGTGATGACCGTGTCGATGAATGCCGCACGGGTGGGGTAGGTGGCGGAGGCGACGCTGTTGCCGACGATGGTCCAGTTCGCGTCCTCGGCCAGGAGGTCGAACACCCCTCCCGTGCCGGCGGCCCAGGCATCGAACGCCTCCGCGACCAGGTGCTTGTTGGATTCCTCGGACATGGGATCTCTCGTTTCGTCGGTGAGGTGTTCGGCGGCTGCGCCGTCCCTGACCATGCTCGTCGCAGCTCCCGGGCGGTACATGAGTCATCCGACCCGGCTTTCTGCACCGAAACGCCGATGATCGCCTGCGGGTGCCGGTCCGATGCCGCCCATGGCGAGCGCACCGCCCGCGGCGCGGCGGACTGGCCTGCGGCGGCGATGACGTGGAGTGACCGCGGGGCCGCACAAAGAGCCCGCTGCAGTCAGGTCGGATGACTGGTGCGGTGTGCGGGCCTGCGGGATGAGGATTCAGTTGTTCCCGCCGCTCGGCGGGGCAGCCCCATCGCATCCTTAGGAGCACCTCATGCCGTTCGTCAACGTCAAGCTCGTCGACGGAGTGTTCACCACGCAGGAGAAGCACGACATGGCCGCCGCCCTGACCGAGGTCATGGTCAAGTTCGAGGGATCCGAGGCCTTCCGCGAGATCGTGTGGGTCCTCATCGAGGAACTCCACACCGACGGCTGGCACATCGGCGGCAAGCCCTTCGCCGGTCCCGCCACCCTCCTGGACACCCTCGGCCGCTCCGCAGCCACCTACCAGACCATCGACGGCCACCCCGTCACCCGCCCCGACCTCGCCAAGGCCGCCCCCTACACCGGCAAGTAGCACCACCCGGCACCACCTGAAGGGGAATGGCCATGCCGCTCACACAGATCTCACCGGTCATCCTGACCCTTCGCGACGCGGCCACGGCTTCCGCCGCAGGTGTCGACAAGGCCACTGAGCTCGGGGTTCCGTGCACCTTCACGGTCCTGGACGGCGGCGGCAACACCGTCTTGGTGACCCGGATGGACGGTGCGGCGCTCGCGTCCATCGACACCTCCGGGGCCAAGGCCCGCACCGCGGTGTACTTCGGCGCCGCGACTGCGGACCTGGCCCCGGCGGTGCAGTCCGGCGCCCCGCTGTCGTCGATCCAGACCGCCACCGCGCTCCCGCTGGCCTTCGTCGCCGGCGGCGTCCCGATCATCGACGCCGCCGGGGTCGTCGTCGGGGCGTTCGGCGCAGGTGGCGGATCACCCGCCCAGGACCACGAGGTCGCCGCGTTCGCGGTCCAAGCCCTGCGCCGCCCCTGACCCGGCAGCTATCTCCGCAGCGCCGCCCCGACACATCCCATCCCTCCGAAAGGGAAGCAGCGCCATGCCCTACATCACGGTTGCCAAGGAAAACACCACCGACGTCGACCTGTACTACGAGGACCACGGCCAGGGCTCGCCCGTTGTGCTGATCCACGGCTACCCGCTGGACGGCAAGTCCTGGGAGCTGCAGATCCCAGCGCTCCTCGCGGCCGGGCACCGCGTCATCACCTACGACCGCCGCGGCTTCGGTCAGTCCAGCCAGCCCACCACCGGCTACGACTTCGACACCTTCGCCGCCGACCTCGATGTGCTGCTCGACGTGCTGCGCCTCAAGGACGTCGCCCTGGTCGGCTTCTCCATGGGCACCGGCGAGATCGGCCGCTACATCGGCACCTACGGCACCGCCAACCTGCGCAAGGTCGCGTTCCTCGCACCCATCGAACCGTTCCTGCTGCAGACCCCCGACAACCCCACCGGCCTGCCCGCCGACGTGTTCGACGGCATCATCGCCACCGCGCAGAAGGACCGGTACGCCTGGTTCACCAACTTCTTCAACGACTTCTACAACCTCGGCGTGAACCTGGGCACCCGCATCAGCGAAGAGGCGGTACGCAGCAGCTGGAACACCGCCACGACCATGTCGCCGTTCGCGTCCTCGGCCGTGGTGCCCAGCTGGCACACCGACATGCGCGCCGACATCGCCAAGATCGACGTGCCGGCACTCATCCTGCAGGGAACCGCCGACCGGATCCTGCCGATCGACGCCACCGGGCGGGTGTTCACCCAGGCCGTGCCGGCCGCGCAGTACGTCGAGATCGACGACGCCCCCCACGGGCTGCTGTGGACCCACGCGGAGCAGGTCAACACCGCACTGGTGGACTTCCTCGCCGCCTGACTCCGCGTGGACGGGCAGGTGACGGCCGCTGCCGCCACCTGCCCGTCCATGGCCCGCCCGCCTCCTGTCCCCAACTGGGCAGCCACGTCGAGGGGCAAAGGGACAGGCGCACAACACCCGATGAAGCCCCTGGCTGAGGAGAAGAAATCAACCATGCGCGCCAGTCCCCTCGTTCCCCTGCTCAACGTCTGGCAATGGCAGGCCGACGCCGCCTGCCAGGGCATGGCATCGGCCGTGTTCTTCTCACCCCCCGGCGAACGCGGCCACCGCCGACGCAGGCGCGAACAACGCGCCATCGCCGTTTGCCAGGACTGCCCGGTCCTTAACAGGTGCGCCGCGTTCGCCCTGAACACCCGCCAGCTATCCGGGATATGGGGCGGCCTGACCGAACGCCGGTGCAGGATCCCGCAGCCCGCGTCGAGGGCCGCATGAGCACAGCCGATCCGCTTCCTGCAGGGAACTGCCCTCGTCAACCCGCCCCGGGGCTTTGGATCACCGGGCAGCGAACCTCGAACAGCGTGACCTTGCGCGTGGGCGGTGAGATCGATCTGGATACCGCACCGGTCCTGGAAGCCGAGATCTACGCCTGGCTGCGCTGCCCACTGGTAGCCGTCACCGTGGACCTCAGCTCCGTGACCTTCATCGACTGCTCCGGACTCAACTCATTGCTGCGCTCCCACGCACGCGCGGCACGCGAGCACAGCACCGTCCGCATCGGACCCGTGAGCGCCACAGTGGACCGCTTCCTCACCCTGGTATGCGCCATGCACCCACTGCCCGACGACCTGTTCCAGAACCACGGGCAGCCCGTGCCAGCCACGGCCCCTGCGCTTCTGGTCCTCAGCACCACCTGAGCTGACCTCCCTTTGACCCGCTGGACCCCACCACCTTCCGAGGAGATCCGCCATGTCCGTCCGCCGTCCCCGCCTGCACACCCTGCTCGTCACCGCCGCCGTCACGGCTGCGGCCAGCCTGTCCCTGACCCCGCTGGCCTCCGCCCACACCACCCCCGCCGCTTCGAGCACCGCCGCCAAGCCCACGGTGGTGCTGGTGCACGGCGCGTTCGCCGACTCCTCGAGCTGGAACGGCGTGGTCAAGCGTTTGCAGCACGACGGCTACCCGGTCATCGCTCCGGGCAACCCGCTGCGCGGCCTGGCCCAGGACTCCACCTACATCGCCAGCGTCCTGGCCAGCGTCAAGGGCCCGGTCGTCCTGGTCGGCCACTCCTACGGCGGCGCCGTCATCTCCCAGGCCGCCGCGAACGACCCCCAGGTCAAGGCCCTGGTCTACATCGCCGCACTCGTCCCCGACACCGGCGAGAACCTCGGCGCGCTGGCCAACAAATTCCCCGGGACCAACGCACTGAACCCCTCCCTGCGCCCCATTCCCTTCAGCAACGCCGACGGCACCGGCGGCTCGGACCTGTACGTCGACCCCACCTTGTTCCGCTCCGTGTTCGCGGCCGACCTGCCCGCTTCACAGACTGTTGTGATGGCCGCCGAACAGCGCCCCATCGCCGCCGCCGCATTCGCCGCCTCGCCCACGGCCGCCGCCTGGCACACCATCCCGTCCTGGGCCCTGGTCGCCAAGCAGGACCAGGCACTGGGCGCACCGGTGGAGCGTTTCGAGGCCCAGCGCGCCCATTCACACACCATCGAGATCAGCAGTTCCCACGTCGCCATGATCTCCCACCCCGGCACCGTCACCCACCTCATCGAGGACGCCGCCACCACCACCCGCTAGGCCACGGCCTGAAACGACCCCCCGGCGGGAACGGGCGGCCGTCCCCAGGACGGCCGCCCCACGCCGTGGCCGCATTGCAGCATCAGCTGCGACACCGCGAGCCGAGACAGACTGCGGACCGCCGCCTATAAGACCCCCTGCGAGTTCGTGGATCAGTACGAGGCGGAACGGCGTCCAATAGAATCGGGACAGCAAGGGATGCATCGAACAGAGAAGATGATCATGAATAGGTCCCGCCGACCCGCGTCTCCGCGGACCCGGCCAGGTCCGCTGCTCGCGTTCGACGCGTTCGGCCAGCCCGCTGCGCACTCGGCCCGCCGAGGGATCCCGGTACCGCATTGCCGCATTCCCTGAGGTGACAGCACCCGCATTCGGAAAGAGGCACCTTCGCATGAGCGCAGAGCATCCGGGAACCGGGGATCGCAGCGCCGCGCCCAGTCTGACCGGCCGGTCCAGCGCATTGGACCTCATCAAAACGGTGATCGACGACACCGCCCGGCTGGGCGGCTCGTTGACGCTGTTCGGTGACCCCGGTGTGGGAAAGTCCGCTCTGCTCGATGCTGCCGCCGATCTCGCCCAGGCCGGCGGCATGAGGACGTTGCGGGCCGCCGGCGCCCAGTTTGAGGCCAATATCGCGTTCGCCGGCCTCAACCAGCTCCTCGTGCCGCTTTTCCCCCTGTTCTCCGACCTCGACCCGGACCACGACAGCGCCCTCCGCGTGGCTCTGGGCTTCGGCGAAGGCGCGACGCCCTCGCGCATCCTCATCTCGACCGCGGCCCTGTCCGTCCTGCTGCTCGCCGCACGCGAACAACCGCTGGTCGCCATCATCGACGACGCCCAGTGGCTCGATGACGCCAGCGCCGACGTCCTTTCCTTCGTCGCGCGGCGGGTCGCCGGAACCTCTGTGCGCATGCTTTCGGCAGTCCGCACCACCGGGCAGCCCCTGCACACGCGCGGGGACGTCAACAGCCTCACCATCCATCCTCTGGACGACGCGCAGTCCGAAGCCCTGCTGTTCGCCCGCCACCCGGACCTGGCCGAGCACATGCGCCGGCGCATCGTCTCCGAAGCCCAGGGCAACCCGCTCGCCCTCGTCGAGCTCCCAACAACGCTGACGCCGGACCGGTACCCCACGGCGGACACCCTTCCCACCGTGCTGCCACTCACCGAGCGACTCACCCGCATCTTCACTGCCCGCATCGCCGCGCTGACGCCGCAGACCCGGGACCTGCTCCTGCTGCTCGCCCTGGACGGCTCGGGCCAGGTCCTGTCCGACGAGCGCGTAGTGGGACCCGATGCCGCCACCCAGCTCGACCTCGCCGAACGTGAGCGCGTCATCACCGTCGACAGCCGACACTCGGTTGTCTTCCGTCACCCGCTGGTGCGCTCCGCTGTCGTCGAACTGGCCCGACCGGAGCAACGACGCCAAGCCCACCGGGCCCTTGCCAACTGCCGGCACTCCGATCCGGGGCACCGCGCCTGGCACCTCGCCGAAGCGTCCTTCGGCCCCGACGAGGAGGTGGCCACTCTCCTGCAGCACGAGTCGATCCAGGCCCTTAAACGCGGCGACCCCTCTGCGGCCGTGGCGGCGATGACCCGGTCGGCCGATCTGAGCCCGGATCCCGAGCACCGATCCCAGCGCCTGGCCGGCGCCGCCTACTTCGCCGCCGAGGTGATGGGAGACCTGCAATCGGTCTCGCAACTGCTCAGCGACGCCCGGCAGCTGGACGCAGGAGTCAGCTCGCTGGCGACCGCGTCAGCCGCGGCCTCCCTCATGCTGTACTCCGACGCCGACGTCATCTCCGCCTTCCGGGTCCTGACCACCGCCCTGCAAGCCCCTGGCCTGGAGCCGACCGCGGAGGAGATCAACGCCGCGATCTGGGTCCTGTCGGTGATCGCCTCCCTCAACGGCCGCAAGGAGATGTGGGACCCCTACCTCGAGCTGGTGGAGAAGTACCGCGGCAAACTGCCGGAAGGCGTGCTCATCCGCTCCGAGGTCGTATCCAATCCCGCCCTGGTCTCCCCCCAGGCGCTGCACACCTTGGACCAAGAGATCGCAGCCCTGACCACCGAGCTCGACCCCGGGCAGATCATCCGCGTGGGGTATGTGGCCAATGACGTCGACCGCCTTGCCGACCTGCGCGAACCACTGCTGCGCGTGTGGCAGGACGCCGCCCGTACCGGAGCCGTCGCCGCCGTCACCAACGCGCTCATGCTGCTGTGCGCGGAAAGCTACCTCGCCGGACGGTGGGACGACACCCAACGCTTCGCCGAGGAGGGACTGGAGCGCGCCGAATCCTACGGGTACGTCAACTTCGTCTGGTTCCTGCACTACAGCAAAGCACTGGCCGCAGCCGCCCTCGGACAACAGGAAGAAGCCGAGGAGCCCCTGGAGGAAATGCTCGCCTGGTCGATCCCCCGTCAGGCCTTCATCGTGCCGCAGCACGTCTACCGCGTACGAACCCTCGCAGCGATCGGACGCGGCGACTACGAGACCGCGTACACCCAGGCGACCAAGATCGGCCCCCACGGACTGGAACCCGGAACCGCCCGGCAACTACAACTCTTCGTCGCCTACGACCTCGTCGAAGCCGCCGTACGCGAAACGAACTCGGGGCAACCGGCATGTCCCGCAGGCAGGCCGACACGACGGACATACTGCTCACTCCGCAGGAGTTGCAGATCGCCACACTCGCGGCCTCGGGGCTGACCAACAAAGCGATCGGCGAACGGCTGCACCTCTCCGCCCGAACGGTCAGCGGACACCTCTACAACGTCTTTCCGAAACTCGGCGTCACCGCCCGCGCCGGCTTGCGCGACGCACTCACCACCCTTGCAGCGCAGGAGCACCCGTTGCCAGGTGCCATGGTGCGCCAGGATCCCGACGGCCGATAGGCCGTTGAGGCGCTGCCTCGCCCAGGACGCCGAGGGCCGGGCCCGCGACGCCCGCGCAGCAGCCGAGGCACTGGCCGCCGAATGCGGTGATTCCCCGCCAGCGCCCCGCGCCGTGTGAGGCATAACCAAAACGGGGTTCGTTCGCCCGATCGAGTACGCCCCGCACACCCGTACCGCGATATCCTTTTCTCAGAAACGTTCCTTTCCCGGAGCAAGCTGCGGACCGGTGTGACCTTGCCGACCAACTCTTGTTCCCCGGGGTCCGGACGGGCCGCCTACCTACCGGCGCCTTCCGCTCCAGCCCGCCCAGGGGAGCATCAGTGCACCGCCTGCCATACCGGCGGTCACCGTGGCAGCCAGTTCCGCCGCGTCCCGCCACCAGCGTCCGAGCAACAGGTGCATTGCCGCCATGCCGACCGATGCTGTTCCGACCATCAGCAACCCGATCAGCACGACCCTGCGCAATCCTCGCCCCCTCCCAGCCCGCTACCCGTCGGCGCCCTCTCAACGCCGGTACCGGGCGAGGCAGTGTCCAGGCGGGCAGACGCGTCTGCCTACCCGGTGACCTGCGGTTGACGGCGCATCCGTGTGCGGGTGCGGGCGGGGATGCGGAGCACCTTGTGCAGGGAGGTGCCGTGCTCGGCCCACTGGCGGAGTTTGTCGCGGTCGAGCCAGTGGACGTGGTTGATCTCGCCCCAGGTCTTGGCGTCGCGGGTGAAGCCGCCGTTGGTGACGACGAACGCGATGTCGGCGCCGTGCACGGGTCCGGCGGTGCCCTTGACCTCGTACATGGTGCGCGAGACGACCCGGCCGGCGACGGTGGTGTGCTTGCACTGCGCGACGAACACCCGCCCTACCGGGTCCGTGCCGACCGCGTCGGCGGCTTGGTCGCCGCGCTGCCCGACATGCCGGGCAGCGATCCCGTCACGGATCATCAGGTCCCGCACCGCCAACTCGAACCCCGTCGGGTCCAAGGCGTCCAGCTCGGCCAGCGTCAGGCACAGGTCCTTCAGGCGCAGCGCCCGGGCGCGGTGGGCAGCTTGTCGCCGGGCCCACAGCACCAGAGCCACCGCGGCGGCTGCGGCGGCCAGGGCCGGCAGCAAGTACCAGGCCCGCACCAGCGCCCCGAGCGCGGCGCGGACCAACTGCAGCACGATCAGGAAGCCGAAGAAGCCGGCGATGACGGCGGCGATGCGCTCGTTGCGGTGGCGTGGCGGCGGCGGCAGCAGCGCCCGCCAGCGTGTCCAGCGGCGGTTCACCGGGCGGCGGCCGGCTGGGCGACGGTCGGCGTCGGTGTCGGGGTGCTGTTGGTGTCTGTGCTGGTGCTGAAGCCGCCGTGCAGCGCCCCCCATCCCAGGACGGCTGCGACCGCGAAGCCGATCCACTTGCTGCTGCTCTTCGCCCCACGGGTCGAGTTGTTGACCCAGTGGCCGCGCCGGTAGTGCTTGCCTTCGGGCATGAGGAGTCCCCCTCCACGAGCGGGCCGCCCGGTGCGGCCCGTCTCCCTTTCAGATGTAGCAGCGGCAACCGACAACAACCGGTGGATCATTACTCAAAAGGCCGCATTCGAGCCAGAGCGTGCAAACCGTTCCGGGCCATCGACCTGCGGGCATAGGGCGCCGGACACGAGGCACGGGTAGGGATTGCGCCAGATTTCGGGGCAGGCCGCGACGGCGGCGGCCGGCGGCGATGATCCGCGCGCCGTCCGGGGCGTCCTGGCCGACCGGCACCGTGCCGGTCACGATCCGCGGGCGCTGTGCGAACCCGCCGATCCCATAGAGCAGGATCGAGCGGACCCCGCGGGAGGCGAGGCGGGCGGCTTCGCGGCCGCGCTCATCGCCGTGCAGTTCTGCTTTGCCCCGCAGCAGCGACCAGGCGTCCTTCAGCTTCTTCGACCACGCCTTGAGCGGGTCGCCGGATTGCCACACCAGGCCGTCGAGGATCTCGATCCGCCACGGGGCGATCGGGTTGCGCAGCGCCAGGTTGACCTCCGCTCCCCCGGCCCACGTCACGCACGAGCCGCCGCCCTGCGACGGGTACTCCCACGCCCGGTCCCCGGCCGACGGTGCCGGCAGAATCCCGACGTGCTCCCACCTGTCGGGGACCGTCACCCGCACCTGCCAGTGCGACGGCGCGAACAACGCGTTGACCTTCTCCTTGTCCGACATCGCCGCGAACGTAGCGGCGGTGACCCGACGAGGGGTGCCGACGCCGGAGGCCCAGGCGTGCTTGGCGTAGGCGAAGGTCCGGTCCAGCTCGATCAGGCGCGGCAGCTGCTCGGGCACGTACGGCGGCAGGATCAGCTCCGTGCGGCCCTGCCCGGCCGTGACATGCATGAGGCTGCGGATCTCCTCGGACATCACCGGGTAACCGTCGGCCCACTTCGCACCCGTCTTCGCCGGGATGGTGCGGGTCCACAGGTCACGGCCCGTCTGGGACGGGGAGCCCATCACCGTCACGTCCGACCAGAGGATTTTCAGGGCCTTCCACAGCTCCACGAACGCGTCCCGCACGGTGGCCGGGTCAGCGTCGCCGACCTCGAACCACTCCCCCACCGAGCGGATCTCGGTGTACTGCTCGCCGCGCTGCCACCGGCCGACGGGGTTGCGCGGGCGGACCAGGTGCCCGGCCATCCGGTCCCTGCCCCGCGACGCCTCCACCCTCCAGCCCTCCCCGGGTGGCGCGTTCAGCCACGCAGCGACCGCGTCGCGCAGGAACGG
Organism: Streptomyces sp. H39-C1; assembly: GCF_027158125.1. Lineage (NCBI taxonomy): Bacteria > Bacillati > Actinomycetota > Actinomycetes > Kitasatosporales > Streptomycetaceae > Streptomyces > Streptomyces sp. H39-C1. Next base: position 24,916 of record NZ_JAPVLS010000079.1, on the reverse strand, counting down.
GTAGCGGGCGGCGTCGGCGCGCCACGGGTCACCGGCGGTGATGTAGATCCGCTCCACCGTGGCGGGCAGCACCGCGTACACCGCGGCCGGTGCCTGTGTCTGATGCTGACATGCCAAGAGGAGGGTTTTCGGCGAGACGGACGTTGAGCACGTTGTGGCGCCAGTAGCGAGGGCGGGGAGAGAGTTGGGTAGTGGCCCGGCGGCTCATTTTGAGAGCCGCTGATGGTGAATGTGCCAGCTCGCAAGGCTCCTCCCCCGTGATCTCAAGACTGTCACTCGAACGATCGGGGCCCGCGGCCTCACGGCCAGCCAACTGTTGCGATAACGGCGGCAGCGACCTCGGAAATGGGGAGTGTGGTGGCATCGACGGTGAAGTCATCGACTCCTGCCCCGTCGAGGATCCCGGCCAGTTCACTGGATCTCTTCAGGTGCCAATGCAGCGCTTCAGGCTCGTTCTCGTGGCGGCGGGAGAGTCGCTGGTGGACCACCGGCAGTTCGACCTGGAGCCGACACACCGAAAGACCGATACCGACCGCGTCGCCGCACTGCTTCCGGTCGTCCAAGTCCTCGACCACACCGGCCAGGACCATCCGGACCGCACCAGCGGCGAGGTAGTTGCTGGCGATACTGTGCAGGTTCTGCAGCATCATGCCGAAGTTGAAGCGGTCTCCCGGTGCCGCCGGCCAAGACCGCCTCAGCCAGTCGAGGTCGATAACGGCATTCGGCACCCCGGACTCGGTGAGAAGACCGCCCACTGCCTCTGCCACCGACGTCTTGCCGACGCCGACGGTGCCGTTGATCAGGAGGGCACGGGGTTCCAGAGGACTGTCGGCATACATGCCCGGAACCCTACGGCCTGGCGTGACTGGCGAGCTGTGCAGGCCAAGGGCTTGTCGTTTGGCGCCTATTTTCACAGCTGCCGTGCGTATCGCCCGCCTCAGGATCCGAGCAGGTGGTGAGCTCGGGCACTGCAGCCGAGGCCACGGGGGGGGAGAGCTGCCAGCCGGCAACCTGGCGGTTGTGCTGCTGGGCGGGCTGCGTAGGGTTCCTCGATGTCTTCCACCATGTCTTCCACGACCTATCTTGCGCAAGGGCCACGGGTAGCTATCCGCCACGTCTGTCGCCAAGACTACGAGGAGCTCGAAGGGCTGGCCCGCGAGAGCTCTGAGATGCTGCGGCGCTGGCTGTCGGCTCGAGACTCGTCCTTCGAAGCCTTCGAGACTTACCTCGGTCGGTTCGAGCAATCCACTCACGAAGGCTTCGTAATTTGCTTGCAAGGCACTGGCGCGATCGTTGGCGGTGTCAACATCAACAACATCGTCCGGGGCACGATCCAGAGCGGGACTCTGGGGTATACCGCCTACGCATCCACGACCGGCCACGGTTATATGACCGAAGGGCTCGGACTCGTCATGCAGTTCGCCTTCGGCACGTTGGAGTTGCATCGGCTCGAAGCGAACATCCAACCTGAGAACACGCCGTCGTTGAACCTGGTCAAGCGCCTTCGCTTCGTGCGGGAGGGTTACTCGGCCGACTTTCAATTCATCAACGGGGCGTGGAGAGACCATGAACGTTGGGCCATCACAGCGGAGATGGCCTGATCGGAGCAGGGCTTCGAAGGAGGAGATTCGACGTGCCTTGCCGGCGTTGTGGTGGGCTCACGTCGCTGGTCGAGCTGACGGCTCATGACGGCGGTGAAAGGATCGATGCGGTTCCGCAGATCAGGGGCCCCTCCATGGCGGTGGTGAGGACCAACGCCGGGTTGATCAGTCCCGTGCCGTGCTCGACGCGGATGCGGCGTGAGGAGTGGGCCTTGCGCTGGCATTCGTGGATCTCTTCGTACCAGTGCGGTGCGTTCTTCTTGAACTTGCGGTGTGGCGGTGTCACGACGCGTCCGCCTGCCGCGGGACGCAAGGACCGGGAGAAGTTCATCTCCGGCAAGAACAAGCAGAACGCCGTCAAGTCCATGGTCCTCACCGACGCCGACGGCACACCATTGAGATGGCGCAGCCGCGCGTCGCGAGCAGGGGCCGCACCTCGCCGATGGCGCGGGTGATCGTAGAGCCGTCGACACCGAACCAGCAGGCCAGAACATTGTGAGTAGCACCGTGGCGAAGGTGATGGAGGGTGACCAGCAGTGGTCGATGAAGACCAGCCTGTACTTCGCCCCAGCGCCTACAGCCCAGCCTTGCGACGAAGGCGCGACACCAACGCCAACTGGTGCCGCTCGTGCCACACCGGGCCGATCTCAGCAACGAGTTCAGCAATCACGTCAGGCGACAGCCCTGTGACCCGATGACTCCGGAGGATCGCTGCACGCGCTCGGTTGCCCACCACACGAAACATGATCAACGATCAAGATCCCGACGCGCCAGTCCCAACTATGCACGAGCTCGTCATCTGACTGCGGCGGCCTCCGCCAGCTCGCCCCGGCTCAGCCGCTTCTCACCCATCGCCCCGAGTGCGGTGGGCTATAGGGTCTCGGTCCCCGCCGAGGGGAACCCTGGCCTGCGGCGCCCGCGGGTCAGCCCTTGCTGCTGTGAGACGCCAGGCGGCTGGTGCGCTGCGGCCCAGCGGCCACCGCACAATCTTCGGGAGTCCACACAACCCCCGTCGATCACGCGGTGGCCGTTCCGTTCCTGCCCGGTCCGACGCGAGATCGCGAAGTCGATCCGGAGTGTCAGCAGGTGGAGTTGCCCACGCCGTAAGCCGCTTGTCCGATGCACCGGTAGAGCGCATCACATCGCGATCACCGTGGATCAGGCGGGTTAGCGCTGCAGGGTAAGGACACCCGGCCGGTACGGCAGTTGGTCGTAGGGACCGCCGGCGGTGGGAGACTTGCCCTGGTAGAGGAACTGCAGGTTGCAGGGGTCGATGGTCATGGTCTGGTCGGGGTTGTTGCGGACCAGGTCACCATGGCTGATGTCGTTGGTCCAGGTGGCACCGCTGTTGGCCTTGCCAGCGAAGGGGTTGCTCTCGCTGGTGGCCTGCGGGATCCACGAACCGCTCAGGCTGGAGGCCGTGAACGAGCGGAAGTAGCGCTGCTCACCGGCACCCCGAGCCTCAACGATCATGAGGTACTGGTTCTGGCCCTGGACCTTGTAGACCTGCGGCGCCTCGAACAAGTTCTTCACCGTGTCGCTCATGACCGTCGTGTACGACGAGCCGAAGTTGCCGGGGAAGTTCCCGATCGGCATGCTCGCCCGGTAGATGCTGCCGTTGTCACCGGCGAAGAACAGGTACATGTTCTGGCCGTCGGCGATCAGCGTCTGATCGATCGGGGCGGCGCCCGGGATACCGCCGGTGAACAGCGGCTGCGGCGCGGACCAGCCATTGGGGTTGGTGGGATCGCTCGACGTGCGGTAGATGAAGGGCCACGCACCCCACTGGTACGCCAGCACCCAGATGTTCTTGGGCGCGAAGTAGAACAGCGTGGGCGCCACCGTGGACTGGCTCATCCCGTTCTGGCCGGCCGACGCCATGTCCGACCAGTTCGTGAAGGGACTGAACATCATCGAGCCGTACGACGAACCCGACACGTTCGACGCGTAGACCAGGTGCTTGCCGTTGTACACCACGTTGGTGAAGTCCTTCAGCGCGGCCCACCCGTTCGCCGGCTGCGCCAACGCACCCGTCGACGACCAGCGGTACGTCGACGGAAGAGAACACGGGCTGCCCGTCGGCGGAGGGGTCGACGTCCCGGACGGGCCGGTCCACTTCTGGTTGCTGCCGGACCCGCAGGAGTACAGCTGGATCTTGGTGCCGTTGGCGGTGGCCGCGCCGACGGCGTCGAGGCACAGCCCGGACTGGCCACCGGCGATCGTGCCGTTGGTGTTGATGTTCCACTGCTGGTTGGCGCCGCCGTTGCAGTCCCAGATGACCACCGCGGTGCCGTTGCTGGTGCCCTTGGCCATGGCGTCCAGGCACTTGTTGCCGTAGATCATCAGCTGCTTGCCGGAGGTGTAGGTCCAGCGCTGGTTGGTCTGTCCATTGCAGTCCCACAGCTGTGCCTGGGTGCCGTTGACGGTGGAGGAGCCGTTGATGTCGATACAACGACCGGCGGCGACGCCCTTGATCTCCCCGGTACCGGTCCCGCCGGTCGTCCCGCCCGTGGCGGGACCGGGCGCGGCCTTGAGGGCGTTCATGACTGCGGTGTACGCGGCCTTGGGGTTGCCGTTGTTGTCGAACAGCAGGGGGCTGTCGCCGCTGCGCCAGGAGTCGCTGTCACGGATGCCCCATACCGTGATGCCGGTGCACCGGGCCACGGACAGGCAGGCGTTGACGGTGTTGGCGTAGTTGGCTGGCGATGCCTGGGCGATGTCCAGCTCGGTGATCTGGACGTCAACGCCCAGGGCGGCGAAGTTGGACAAGGTGCTCCGGAAGCTGGACGGCGGGCCGCCGGTCCCGAAGTGGCTCTGGAACCCGACGCAGTCGATCGGCACGCCGCGGGACTTGAAGTCCTTGACCATGCTGTAGACGCCTTGGGTCTTGGCGTCCGACCAGTTCTCGATGTTGTAGTCGTTGTAGCAGAGCTTGGCCGAGGAGTCGGCCGCCCGGGCGGTGCGGAACGCTTCCTCGATGAAGCCGTTGCCCAGCACGTTCTGGAACACCGAGCTGCGGTGCTGGGTGGAGCCGTCGGCGAACGCCTCGTTGACCACGTCCCAGGCGTAGATCTTGCCCTTGTAGTGGGTCATCTCGGTGGTGATGTGGTTGTTCATCACGCTGCGCAGCGTGTTCGCGTCCCGGATGGAGCTGACCCAGGTCGGGAGCTGTGAGTGCCAGACCGTGGTGTGGCCGCGCATGCGCTGGCCGTGTGCCGTGGCGTGGTTGACGATCTGGTCGGCGGGGCCGAAGGTGAAATTGCCGCGGGACGGTTCGATGGCGTCCCACTTCATCTCGTTCTCCGGGGTGATCATGTTGAACTCCCGGTCCGCGATCGCGGCGTACGTCGAGTCGCCGAGCCTGCCAGCGGCCACAGCGGTGCCGAAATACCTGCCCGAGGGCGCCGCCTGCGTACCCAGGGTTGCGGCTCCGGCGGAGGGGAGGAGCGTCACGACACCGGCCACCACCGCCGCGGCCGACAGTCCTATCGTCCATGTCCGGCGACGCCTGCCGAGCCTGTGCAGGCCCTTCATGATTCTCCTCGGGGGTCGCGGGTCACTCTGGGTGCCGTGATCGTGCGCGCATCGGCCGGTACGGCCTGATCCGCCGCGGGGTGGGTGCGGTGCAGGACGTGAGGTCGTTCCTGTGGACCGGTCGCCCGGGGTTCATGGATGTGTCGCGTCATTGGAGCGGCTTTCTTCAGGGGATACGTCAACGGGGGAAGTCGGGGAACCTGCCACGCCGGCACGTCGCGGTGAGCGGCGGGAAAGACACCCCACGAAGTGGAGGCCTCCGAACTCGCGGTCTCGTAACAGAAAAGACGCGCCGTCCGAACGATTGCTCAGTGATGCATCTCGCAGACAAAAAGCGTTATGCCAAGCCCCACGGTCTGGTCGTCCCTGTGGAAAGGGCGCGCCGTCCTGATCATCAGTGAAGGTCTTTGGAGTGGTTACGGTGGCGGTGGCGGTGATCAGACTTCAGACCCGTCACGGCGAGGCAGCCGTCGATGAATGCGGATCGAAGCTGGCGTTCGGGGCAGCACTCGGCTCACCGCCGATGTAAGAACGGCGTGGTGCAGGATCACCAGCCGTCACAGCACTACTCGGTCCAACATGCTCAGGGAGCGGCTCTCAAGCCCAGGCCCTGCGGACGATGAAAGAAGCCTGGCCGGCGAAGGCCTGAGTGCCGTCGGAGCCATCGAGCCAGATGCCACCGTCGCGGTGGCGGAGGACCGATCCGGGATAGTTGTGCGCGTGCAGGGTTACCGCCCCGGCGACCGCTCCGGGGCGCGGACAGAAGGTGGCGTCTTCACGGAGCAGTTCGCTGCCGTCGTTGGTGCTCAGCCGTAGCCGCAGGTCACGATGGCGCAGATAGCGGCCGTCGGCGGCGCGGAAGGTGACGCACCGTGTGTCGGCCAGCCCCCGGATGACTGAGAAGGTGACTCGCTGCCGTGTCTGCGCGCTGCTGGCCGCGGAGACTCGGCCGAGCGTCGCGAAGTCTCCGGCATACGTGAGGTACAGGGCGGGCTCGTCCACGGACTCCAGCGACTGTGCGCCCGGCGGGACAGTGCCCGCGACGGCGGACGGACTCACCGGGGACGGTCCGGCCGACGCGGTGGTGCGCGACGGGATCGGCGTGGGATTGCCGACCGTGGGCGCGGCGTTGACGCCAGGCACCCGATGCGCCGGTTCGGGCCAGGTCGCGTAGGTGGCGGTCCCGGCGATGAGCACCGCGCCGGTGGCAAGGCCCACCAGCTGATGAGCGGTCACCGCGTGGAGTTTGCCGATCAGCGAGCTGTGCAGACTGCCTCCCCCCGTCGCCGTGCCGACGGCGACCTGTGCCGTGACCTGCCCGGCGGCGCTCACGGCCGTTCCCGACAACAGGCCCTTGGCGGCCAGCGCGGCGATGAGCCCGGCCGGGACCGCCAGCTGCGCGAGACTGAAGAGCAGTAGTTCGGCCGGAACCCGATCTGTCGTCGACGCCGCGCAGACCAGGCATCCGCGGGTGTGCCGCGCGATCCGCTTGCGCCACACCGAAGTACGGAGACCGTCCCAGCCCACGACGGTCTCGTCCAACTGCGGACAGCGCGGGTCTGCCTCCAGGGCGGCGACGATCGTCCGGCACAGTTCCAGCTGCTCGCGCATGCGTTGCAGACGCACTCCGACGTGGGCGACCGTGAGCCCCGTCGCGGCGGCGATGTCGTCACGGCTCAGCGAGCCGGAGCCTTCCTGCCACCACAGCGACAGCAGCACCCGATGGTCCGGGTCGAGCCACCGGCCGGCGTGGACAACCTGACGGCGCTCGTCCGACGCATGCAGACGCAGGATCGTCACGTCCCCCGGTTCGGCGCCGGCATCCGGTATCTGGCGTGCCTCGTCAATGACCGCGGTCCGGCGGAAGAAGGCCCGTTGCCGGTTCCGATGAGTACTGATCTGACGGAGCGTGATCGACACCAGCCAGGACCGGAAGCTCTCCGGGGCACGCAGGGCAGGCAGGTCGCGCACCACGCGCAGCAGCGTTTCCTGGACGACGTCGTCGACGTCGGCATGTCCGCTCAGCGCTCGCCCGACAATGTTGTAGAGCAACGGCAGATACGTGGCGATCAGCTCCTCGCGCGCCCGGTCGTCACCGGCTTGCGCCGCGACAACCAGCCCCGCGTGGTCCGCATCCGTGAGTTTCATTGCCACTCCCTCTGGGGAGCGATCCGCTCCGTACGGCGCCACACCTTGGCGTCGGCAAAGGTATCCTCTGCGCCAAAGGCAGGTAAACGGGAGGGCCGCTGGAGCATCAGTTCTCTCGATGCTCCAGCCAGCCAAGGCGCCAACGCTGTCACCGTGGATGAGACGCTGTTCAATCGCCGCTGACTCCGGACTGGCGCGGCAGATGTCTTCCTTGCCCCGCTTGGGTAGGCAGGCGACTGCGGCGAGGGCCTGAGGCGTGCGCGGCTTCAGACGCCCTGGGTGCGTCCGTCCGTTCCGTGCCCTGGGCTGTCCCGGTCCACGACGGCGGCAGATTCTCCTGCAATGGCAGGATGCCCACCGACCGCGGCGCCGACGTGAAAGGCATCGGCCCGCCGGGCTGAGCCGGCGGGCCGATGCCCGATCATGTGTCGTTCCCGGTGGTGGGGCCGGTCGGTCCTCGCCGGTGAGCCGCCGGATCTGGTTCTTCTTGGTGGTCAGGGTGCTGCCGGTGTCACACGTCCACTGGTGGACGCCTGCGCCGCGTGCGGTGGAGATATTGCTGACGTCGACACACTTGCCGCTGTTTCCGGCGACCAGTTGGAAGTCGTGGCTGTTGCCGGGTGCGGTCACCGCGCGGACGCACTCGGCTCGGCCCAGTCCGCCGTCAAGTAACGAGGATCCCGGCCAGCCGATGAAGCACACGACACAGTTGCCGGAGCGAAGATCATCGCGGCTGACGGCGCCCCTCTCGGAGCCATCAAGGGAAACCGTGTCACCTTCGGCGCAGTCGCCTTCACCGCCGGCCACGCCGCAGGCGGCCGTACGGTGCTGACCGCCACCACCACCTCTCGCCCGGCCCGTCCCCGGCCGCGGTCGGCAAACCCACCTCCGCCCCGTCGGCTCCCGCCGCCAAGGCCGGTGACGACATGGCCAGGAACGGCAGCGGCGGCTCAGCGACCGTGTGGACGGCCGCGGGCCTGGCCGCTGCCTTCGCCGTCGCGGCGACGTTGTTCACCGCCACCCGCAGCCGTACGCGTCCCCGTCGCACGGCGCGCCACGGCCGCTGACAGTTGCGCACCGAACGGCCGCAGCACCGCCCTGACAGGGACTGTCCTCAACATTGCGTATGCCCCGGTGTGGCCTGGATGGCGTGAGACGTGGCCTCTGCCGGGAAGGATCACTCACGGGGATCAAGGACGAGCTCCCCGCTACAGCTCGAACATCGTACGAACGGGGCGGAGTGCCTCCGCGTCCGCGACACGCATATCGTGCTTCAGCAACTACGAGCTATGCGTGACCCTTCCGGGCGTTGCGGCCCCCCGTTTCGGAGTCACCGGTGTCGCCGCCCGCCCCGGTCGCAGCGATGCCGGCATCGGATCGGCAACCTTTTCGCCGCCGGCGGCCACTGAGAGGTACATCGTCGACTCGATCAACCGAACGGATGGGCATGAGAACAACGAACCACCGCGCTCCGAAGCCGCGGCGCGGGCGCGGGCCGGCCATCAGCATTGCGTCGGCGCTGATAGCCGTCGGGGTTCTGGCCTGTCTGGCCATCGCGCTTCTCCCTGGGAGCAGGGCCGATGCCGGGCGTCGCGCCGGCGCCTCCGTTGCAGCTGCCCCAGCGAGCGTCCCGTCCGGTTCCGGGTCTTCGGCCGCGGCGGCCGGCGCCACGACCGCATCGGCGCGGCCGCCGGTCACAAGCTCGCCGCCGTCAGCCGGCGGTACCCGGACACCCGCGGCCTCCAGTACCGCGCGAGCGACATCCTTGGCGGGACGGATCAAGCCCGCGGTCAGCTACAAGGGAGTCGCGACCTCCTATGCCGCAGGTGACGGCAATGGTGCCTGCCTGTACGGCCCGTCCAGTGATCTCATGATCGCGGCGATGAACCACACCGACTACGAGTCGGCCAAGGCGTGCGGGGCGTACGTGCTGGTCCGCGCCGCCAACGGGGCCTCCATCACGGTGCGTATCGTCAACGAGTGCCCCCTGCCCTGCGCGCCCGGGCAGCTCGACCTCAGCCAGCAGGCCTTCGTCAAACTCGCCAATCCCTCGCTCGGCCGGATCCCGATCACCTGGACGCTGCTGAGCCCCACCGCGCCCAACACGATCTCCATCCGGTACAAGACCGGGTCCAGCCGCTGGTGGTGCGGCGTCCAGGTGATCGGCCACCGGAACCCGTTGGCGGTGCTTGAGCTCCGCACCGCCAACGGCTGGCGGCAGCTGCCTCGCGCCGACTTCAACTACTTCCTCTCCACCGACGGCAGCGGATGCGGCGGGGCGATCAGGGTCACCGACATCTACGGAGAGCGACTCACCGTTGACGGGATCGCCTTGAAACCGGACGTCGCGCAAGCGACCCGCGTTCAATTCGCCCGGCATTGACCGTATGTCAACCCACCGTCGGGCTGCGGTGACGGGCACTGTTACGCTCCAGCCGGTTGTTAACGCGCACATAGCAGGGAGAGGGCGACCGAGGGAGATGCTCCTCGATGACGCGTCCGCGGAGTTCCACGACTTCTTCGAACGCCACTACGCCGAACTGGCCCGTCTCGCCCACCTCCTGACCGGCCAGACAGACGCGGCCGACGACCTCGCCGCGGATGCCCTGGTCGCCCTGTGGCAAAACTGGGACCGGTTCCGTACGGCACGCCACCCGCTCGCCTACGCTCGCGGCGTGGTGGCCAACCTGGCGCGGGAACGGATCCGAAGTGCAATCCGCGAGCGACGCCGGATCGTGCTGTTCTGGTCCCGCACTCCCGAAGGGGTGGAGCCGCAGGACGTGGCGGCCGTGCTGGACGTCCGTGCGGCACTCGACCGACTGCCGTTCCGCAAGCGAGCGTGCGTGGTGCTGCGCCACGCCTTCGACCTGTCGGAGAAGGACACCGCGATGGCACTGGGCATATCGATCGGCACGGTGAAAAGCCAGACCTCGAAGGGGATGGCCGAACTGGAACGGATCCTTGGCGCACGAGCGGCCGGGGAACTGGCGGCGGGAAGGAGGGCTCGGTGAACGACGAGATCAGCCGACGGCTGCGCGAGGCCGCCGAGGCCCACCAGCCCGACCGCGCGAGGATGCTGGCGCGCACGGAGCGCGGCGCGGCCGGCGCCACCGTCCGGCACCGCTCGCCGTCGATCACGTGGTCATGGCCCAAGGCGGCACTCGCCGGCCTCGCTACCGTCGGCATCCTGGCGTCGGGTGGTTTCGCCGTCGCCGGCATCGTCGGAAAAGCGTCGCCGGCGCAGACCGCCACCGCTCCCGCCGTCCCGACCCCGGCCGGCACTTCCCGTCCGGCGCCGTCGACCCACACCACCACCGGTCCGAGCCCGACCACCACCCCCGGCAGCTCGCGCCCCACTCCGTCGACCGGCAACCGGATCCAGAACGGCCCGCTGTGGTCGAAGGGCTCGGTGGACCCGCACAGCACCGTGTACTGGGCCCAGAGCAACCTCGCTCTCAAGACCACCCGGCCGCTCACCTCACTCACGGTGGAACTGCGCATCGCGCAGACCGGCGGCGTGCGGAACACCGGCAATTGGCGCACGCTGCCGAGCGACGACTTCACCGTCACCGTCCGGGAAGCCGGCGGTGCGCTGGTCTACCGCTGGGTTCTCAAGCCCGGCCGCACCGTGCCGGCCGGGCAGCACGAGTTCGCCGCCCAGTACGACCACACCACCGGCGTGCGCAGCGCCACGGACGACAGCTACCGCGTCGATGGGCGGACCGCGGGCGGCTCCACCGCGGTCTGGGGAGGATTCGCCCCGGCACATTAGGGTTCGGGGCCGGGGCCCCGCCGCTGCCCCAGCCCCAGCCCCGAATTCCGTGTCAGTTCTGCGCGCTCCACCGCTGGTTCGCTCCGCCGGAGGAATTCCACAGCTGGATCTTGGTTCCGTTGGCGGCACCTGCACCACTGGCGTCAAGGCACAGTCCCGACTGCACCCCTGTGATCGTGCCATCGGAGTTGATGTTCAACTGTTGGCTCGCCTGTCCGTTGCAGTCCCGGATCACCACCGCGGTGCCGTTACCGGTTCCCTGGCCCGAGGCGTCCAGGCACGTGTTGCCGTAGACCATGAGCTGCTTGCCCACGGTGTAGGCCGTGCGCTTGATCTTCACTCCAGCCTGGCGCCGCACCGAATGGCAGCCTGCCCCCAGTCCGACGCGCCGTCGAACTGCCGGTACGGGTCCCAGACCGTGTACACACCAGCACCCGCGGAGGCGTCGTCCGAGCCTACTGAGGACGACCCTCCGCAGGCGGCGGCCGTGAACATGACCAACCCGATAGCCAGCGACGCGACGGCGATCCGCCACCGTATGGATGTCTTCCTGGCGTCTGTCCTTGTCGCCCCAGGGCTTCTCCCTTCGAAGAGGCACCGGGCACGGTCGTGGCCACGGCTCCGCCGAAGCCGGAGTGAACCACGCGCAGGCGCCGGCCCCAGCCTGCCTTCAGGAGGTCTTGCCGGTCACGGTGGATCCCGACTTCGTCACGTAGTACGTCACCTTGGCGCCGCTCCAGAAGTGGAAGGTGACCGTCACGCGCGCATCGGCCTTCACCGCGTCGAGGAAGGCAGGAGTGAGACGGATGACCTGCTTCGCGTAGTCGGGCACGAAAGCGGCGTTGAACTGCTGGTACGGCGTCCAGTCGGTCGGGCCGGCGTTTCTGCCGTCGGCGTACGTGGCGCTCATCGTCGCCAGCACGTCCCCGCGGAACTGGGTGGGGATCCGGAACGCATCGGCCGCTCCGGTCGTGGCCGACTGCACCGGGGTGCCGTAGGTGATCACCTGGATCCGCCAGGGCACGCCTTGGGAGAACTCGGCCTGGAGCGTCGCATTGACGCCATCGGCGCGCTGGCCGACCAGCCGGGTGAGTGTGGCCGCCTTCAGGGTGAGCCGGCTACCGGAGAGGGTGTAATCCTTGCCGTTGACCAGCTTGGTGGTGCCCTGCTTGAGAGCCTTGAAGGTGGTGCCGTTCAGGTCCAGGGTGAGCGTGTGGGCCTTGACCGGACCGGACTTCGGCACAAAGACGTTGTCCGAAGCTGCCGTTGCCGAGCGCGTCGCCCAACTCGACTTGATCTGACGGAACAGCCCGGCATCCTTCCACTGGAGACGGCTGCGGTCGAAGAGCGACCCGTTGTCCCACAGGACGGTGGTGACCTTGCTGGTGCGGGACGCGTGGCCGAGCGCCTCGAAGTACTTCAGCATCTCGCCGCGTTCCACACCGCCGGGGCCGTGGTCGTCGCCGAGCAGACCGTACTCGCCGAGGATGACGGGGATGCCTTGGGCGACGAAGGTGTTATGCATCCGCTGGAACGCCTTGTCCAGGTCGCCTTGGGCCATGGCATCGAAGCGGGTGGAGCCTGCGAGGTTCACACTGAACGGCCAGTAGCCGTAATAGTGCACGGTGGCGATCAGTCTCGCGTCGTGCAGAGACTTGATCTCGGTGGCCAGGTTGTTCATCAGCGCCTGGTCGGGCGTGCAGCCTTCGGTGGGCAGCATGAGCAGACGGCTCTTGTTGTTCCCACCCGATGCGCGCACGATCTGGTCGAAGGAGGTGTTCAACTCGTTGAGCAGACCAGCCTTCCGGGTGGCGTCGGCGTTGTCGAATTGGGGCTCGTTGATGCTCTCGAAGACGAGCTTCGCGGGCTCGTTCTTGAAGGCGGCGGAGATCTGGGTCCAGGTGGAGTTGAAGCGGGACAACACCTTGTCGTGATCGGTGGACATGGCCTTCGTCCATTGCCATGAGTCATGATGGACGTCGAGGACCACATAGAGGCCGTCGTCGATCGACCAGTCGATCACCTCCTTGACCCTGCTGATGTACGCCGGGTCGATGGTGTAGTTCGGTGCCGCTCCCTGGTGGTCGCTCCACGTCACGGGGACGCGAATGCTGTTGAAGCCCTGGGCGCGGACCTTGTCCACCAGGGACTTTGAGGTACGGGGCTGGCCCCACGCCGTCTCATTGGGGACGGCGTCGAGACTGTTGCCCAGGTTCCAGCCCGGCTGCATCGCGGCTACGGCCGCCATCGCGTTGGCGGGAACCGGCGCTGCCGCCGCGGACGCCTTGGGCGTGGCGTCGTCTCCGAACGTTCCGAAGACCGTGCCGTACGTGAGCGCGCTCGCGACGACCGCCGCCAGCGGCACCCCCACGGTCAGCCGCAGTCTGCGGCGGCGGTGCTGTGGGGCCTGCTTGTTCTTCATTGCTCATCCGTTCTGGAAGATCGGGCGGTGTCTCCCTGTGAAGTTGCCGCCGACCAACGGGAGGTTGCTGTGTTTCACCATCCAGTTTTCCGTTTCGCTAAAACGTTTCGGGCGCGGAAAGGGCTGGTTGCCCGGCGGAGCCGGGCAACCAGGGCGAGGGGCCGTTCGGTCAGGATGTCGTGCCGGTGACCGAACCACCGGACTTGGTCACGTGGTACGTGACGGTGGCGCCGCTGTAGTAATGGAAGGTCAGCTTCACTGGTGCGTTGTCGTGCAGCGCGGCCAGGAAGGCGGGGGTGAGGATGGTGGTGCCGCCCGGATAGTCGGGCGAGAACGCCTGGTTGAACTCCTGGTACGGGTTCCGGGAGATCGGGCCGGCGTTGCTGCCGTCGGCGTACGTGGCTTCCATACCCGCCAGCGCGTCACCGCGGTACTGCGTGGGAATGGTGAAAACGTCGGCCGTACCAGTGGAGTTGGAGAGCACCGGAGCGTCGTTGGTGACGATGTCGATGCTCCAGGGCAGACCGCGGGAGAACCGCGCCTGGAGCGTCGAGTTGACCCCGTAGGCCCGGTTGCCGGTCAGCCGCGTCAGTGCCGTGGTCGTGGGGGTGAGGCGGCTGCCGGAGACCGTGTAGTCACGTCCCGCCAGGAGCTGGGTGCTGCCTTGCCACAGGCCCCGGAAGGCGGTGCCGTTCAGGTTCAGCGTAAGCGTCTGGGCCGCGATGGGGCTCGACTTCGGTACGTAGACCTTGTCGAAGGATGCGGTTCCCGAACGGGTGGTCCAGCTCGACTTGATCCAGGCGAACAGGGCCGGGTCGCGCCACTGCATGGTGGCACGGTTCAGGTAGGAGAAGGGGTCCCACAGGGCGGTGGTGACACCCGCGGCGCGCGCCGCGTTGTTGACCTCCTCGAAGTACTTCAGCGCCTCACCCCGCTCGACGCGCGGGGGCTGGCGGATGTGCATCAAACCTGGCGGATATTGTCCGGGTTCGAGTCCTGGCTGGAGCTGGACCGGGTGCCGCTGGCGCCGGCCCGAGCCGGGACGGCTCGCGAGCATGAAGGACCGGTGGCCGGGGTCGTGGGTTGAGGCTGGCGGGCAGAGCGTCTTCCCACACGCGGGTGATGGGAGCGGGCGGACGCGGCACGGGCCCGGGGCAGTGGCGGGCCCAGCGACGGAGCCCGGAGGATACGCACCGACGGCGGGGCCGGTCCTGCTGCGGATTCGTGCAGTGCGACGGTGGCGCCCGGCAGCGCGTACGGCAGGCCGCGGATGAACGCGTCACCGTCCCAGCGGGTTGTGGCGGTCGTCGCTACGGCGCGGGTGGGTCTCGGCTCCCCCCGGCGGACATCTCCCGCACGCCCTGCCGGCGTTCGCGGTCGAGCGCGTGGCGCAGCCGCTACGGACGGCTCGCTCGGCTTCCCGCGATGCACTGCAATGAGCCACCGCGGCCGGAAGCTGCGTGTTTGATTCCTCGCAAGTCCTTGGGGACTCCGCGGCAGAGTCCTCCACGGGCGTGACCTGTCTCACCCGTTGCCGACTGAAGCTTCGTCAGTTTCCTGTTCAGCGGCGTCGCGCCGGGTTATCTCGGTGAGCCTGGCAGGATCCGTCAACAGACTGTCATTGCGGCCGTCCCCGCGGCGGATACAGGCTGTGACCGTGCTGATGCGACGTGTTGTGGTGGTTGTCTATTCCGGGGTCCAAGCGCTGGACATCGCCGGTCCGATCGAGGTGTTCGACACCCTCAACCGGCTGTTGGCCGAGCCGGGGACGGGCTACCGGATCGAGTGCGTCTCCGCCCACGCTCCTATGGTGTGCACCTCCTCGGGAATGGTGATCCAGGCCGAGCCACTGGACGCTGGCGAAGGCCCGATCGACACCCTTCTGGTCCCCGGTGGCTCGGGGTTGAAGGAGGCGTTGGCGGACCGGGCGCTGATCTCATGGATCGGGCAGGCCGCCGCCCGGTCCCGGCGGGTCGCGTCGGTGTGCGGAGGAGCATTCCTGCTGGCCGAGGCGGGGCTGTTGGACGGGCGGCGCGCCACCACCCACTGGGCGTACTGCGAGGAGATGGCCCGTCGATATCCGCAGGTGACGGTGGATCCGGGACCGATATTCGTCTGGGACGGCCGGTACGTGACCTCCGCCGGGGTGTCCACCGGTATCGACATGGCCCTGGCACTGGTGGAGGCCGATCACGGGGCGGTGATCGCACTGGAGATAGCCCGGTACCTGGTCCTGTTCTTCAAACGGCACGGCGGGCAGCCGCAGTTCAGCGCGATTCTGGACGCTCAGCTGGCCGACCGGGCGCCGGTGCGGGCCGCGCAGGAGTGGGTTCTGTCCGGCCTCGAACGTCGGCTGCCGGTCTCCGAGCTCGCGCAGCGGGCCAACATGAGTCCCCGGAACTTCGCCCGCGTCTTCCTGCGTGAGGTGGGCACGACGCCTGGCCAGTACGTGACGCGGATGCGTATCGCGCGGGCCCGCGAACTGCTCGAGACCACCGATCTGCCGGTAGGCCACGTCGCCCGCCGCTGCGGCTTCCCGAACGCCGAGACCTTCTGCCGCTCGTTCGGCCGTGCGGTGGGGCCCACCCCGGGCGAGTACCGACAGCGATTCCAGGCCATTTCGCCGTCAGGTCTCATGGTCGAGCCGGACCGGGCCGAGAGGAGCGCGGTATGACAGCCCGAGTGCGCCTCGTCGACTACCTTGCCGCGGAGTTGGGCCGGATGGGTGTCACGTACATGTTCGGCGTAGGTGGTGCGAACATCGAGGACCTGTACGAGGCCGTCCATGGCGCGACGGAATCCGTCCGCGGCATCGTGGCGAAGCACGAGTTCTCCGCTGCCACCATGGCCGACGGGTACGCCCGTGCCACAACACGTCTGGGCGTCGTCGCGGCCACCTCGGGCGGCGGTGCGATGAACCTGGTGCCCGGGCTGGCGGAGGCGTACGCCTCTCGGGTTCCGGTGCTGGCGTTGGTGGGGGAACCGCCGACCGTTCTCGCCGGTCGGGGAGCGTTCCAGGACTCCAGCGGTCAGGCGGGCTCCCTCGATGCGCTCGAGCTGTTCGGGTCCGTCACTCGCTTCTGCGCCCGGGTCGTCGAACCGGACTCCATCATCTCATTGTTGGCGCGGGCGGTCGCGGTGGCGCGGACGGATCCCAAGGGGCCGGCGGTGTTGCTTCTGCCCAAGGACGTACAGCAGGCGTTTGTCACGGTTCCCGGGCCGCGCGTGGCGGCGCACACCCCGCCGGCGGCGCTGCCGGAGGCCGCGGCCCTGGACCGTGCGGCGGCCGTGCTGCGGGGCGCGGACCGCGTGTTGCTGATCGCGGGTGAAGGGGTGGCCGCGGCCGGCGCGCGGGCCGAGCTTTGCGAGGTGGCGAGGCGGCTCGGCGCCTGGGTAGCGGTCACCCCGGACGCCAAGGACGTGTACGACAACCACGATCCCCGGTTCGTCGGAGTGGCCGGGGTGATGGGACATCCGAGCGTCGAGGACTGTCTGCGGCGGGCCGAGGCGTGTGTCCTGGTGGGTACCCGGCTGCCGGCAATGGCGCGTGGCGGATTGGACCGGGCGCTGGCAGACACCCCACTGATCTGCGTCGACCCAGAATCGCCGTTCGTGCCGGGCATCGCGCTGCACGGCAGTGTGCGCGACACACTGCGCGCACTGACCCGGCGGCTGGAACCGGCTGCGCGCGCCTGCCCCGCGCACATGGGCCCCACCCGGCTGCCACTGCCGCTGCCACTGCCGCCGGCCAACAGTGGCAGCACGTCCCACGCCGATGCGTTCGCCGCAATAGCTGCGGCGTTGCCGCAGGACGCGCATGTCTTCGTGGATGCCGGCAACACGGGAGCCGGCGCGATCCACCTTCTGCCCGCCCCACGGCATGGCCGCTTCGTGGTCGCGGTCGGCATGGGCGGTATGGGCTACACCTTCGGCGCCGGCATCGGCGCCGCGCTGGCCACCGGGCGGCGCACCTACGTGCTCGCCGGGGACGGGGCGTTCTTCATGCATGGGATGGAAGTGCACACCGCGGTGGAATACGCCGTGCCCGTCACCTTCGTGATCCTCAACAACAACGCGCACGGAATGTGCGTCACGCGCGAGCACCTGTTCCAAGGCGGCGCCCGCGAGGACAACGTGTTCCTCTCGTCCGACATCGCCGCCGGCGTCGGCGCGATGTTCCCGACTCTCGACGTGACCCGGGCCCGCAACGCGGCGCAGCTGCGCCAGGAGCTGCTGCGGAGCAACACCGGCGACGGTCCGGCATTCGTCGCCGTCGATGTCGACCGCCGCGAAATCCCACCGTTCCTTCCCTTCCTGACCGCCCCTGGTGGCAAGCCGAACGACACTGAGGAGACTGCAGATGAACGCGGACCGGTCCATGTTGGCTGATGTCCCCGGACTGATACGGGTGGAGAACACCAGCACCGAGCAGATGGCCGCCCGATGCCTGGAGATGACCCCTGCGGTCCACCAGCACCAACAGGTCTACGGGCAGTACTGCACCATCCAGGCTTACGCCGACTGCCCGCCGGAGCAGACCTACGAGTACCTGAGCCAGGGACACCACCTGGAGGAGTGGACCTTCAGCCTGCGCGGCTTCGCGCCGACCGAGACCCCGGGGCTGTGGGCCGGCTGGGACCTGCTGGCGCAGGACACCCGAATCTACTGCACGGTGGTGGCCAACCCCGAGGCCATGACCGTCGACTACCACTGTGCCTGGGACCAGGGCGACAAGCTCTGGATGATCTACCTGATGCGTGTCCTGCCCGCACAGTTGGTGCTCGACAAGCCGGGTTCGGTGATCACCTGGACCAACTGCCGGCACCCGTCCTACGACGACAACCCGCGCCCCGACCTCGCGCCCAGCGCGGACCGGCCATGGGTGGGCGACTACTGGGACCTGTTCTACGCCGGCCACACCGTGGAGATGGCGAACCTCACAGCGATCCTGGAGCACCGGCACCGAGGCGGCCTGCGGGTCAGTGTGCCGCCGGGCAGGACGGTGACCCGGTGACGACGGTGAGCCTCATCGACGTCGCCGGCTACCTGCCCGGTGAGCCGGTTCCCGCCGAGTTCTACACCGGCTACCAGGGCGCGCAGGACACCCTCCGCGACAACCCGATGTTCCGGATCCCGCCACTGCGCCACCACGTGGCCGCCGACGAGACCAACGTCGACATGGTCGAGCGTGCGGTACTTCCGCTGATCGAGCGGCACGGCCGGGACGAGATCCGGTCCGTGGACGTCCTCCTGGTGCACAGTCAACTGCCGGACATGCCGTTCGTGGGGGCCGGCACGGAGGTGGCACGCAGGTTGGGTCTGCATCCCGAGTGGCTGATCGACGTGGCCAACGCCGGCTGCGCGTCCTTCGTCTTCATGCTCGGACTGGCCCGGCAGATCCTCGCCACCACGGATGCCAGGTCCGCTCTGGTCTGCAACGCGCAGAGCGCTGCCGGCCGGCTCTTCACCCGGTCCGAGGTGCGCGGGCTCGCCCAGGCAGCGGTCCCCGGCGACGGGTGCGGCGTGGGATATCTGACAACATCACACGCTGCCCCGCTACTCGGCGTGGAAACCCTGCACGTCGGCGAGTACGCGGGAGACATGACAATGGTGCGTGACGACGGCCGCAGGTACTGGGAACCCGGGCCGTCGGCGTTGCGGATCGGGTTCACCGAGGCCGGCCTCTCGCAGGTGCTGGCCCGCGGCAACCGGCTCGTTCCACAGGTCGTCACCACCCTGTGCGGACGGCTCGGGAAAGCCACGACCGAGATCGACGTGCTGGTGACCAATCAACCCAACCGGACCTTTCTGCGGAACTGGCGGGACGCGCTGGAACTGGCCCCCGACCGGCACCCGGACACCTTCGACCGATGCGGCAACCTGTTCGGAGCCGCCATCCCGGTCACCCTGGACCACGCCATCCGCTCCGGGCACGTCAAGGACGGCAGTCTCGTGGTGCTGGGCGGGTTCGCCCACGCCGGGGACTTCGCCGGAGCCGCTGCGGTCCGGTGGCACGGGCAGGGGTAGCTGATGGTTCCACCCCGGCCCGCGGTCGGCCGCGGCCGGTGTCGGAGCCCTGACGGCTGCCGGCTGGCTCGCAGTTGCTGAGAGCCATCGCCCAGCCAGCCGGGACGGACCGGTTTCCAGCCACTGCGACGGACGCACTTCCGAGACTCATCGGTGTGTCCGCATTCCGCCCTGTCGGCCCCCGAACACGGGCAGGTAGCGTCCCGGACTCCCACGCTGGGAGTTACCGTCGCTCACTTCACCGACCACCGGAAGAGGAATGAGCCCAAGTGCCCACCACTTCACGCGATCACGCTGGTCGTCCTCGGCGCCTGTTCGCCGTGCTCACCGCGGGAGCTCTCGCCGCCGCCGCGCTGTGCGCGCCCGCACCCGCCGCGGCCGACGGCCCATCGGAACGTCCGGCCGCCATCGTCGCCATGGGCGACAGCCTGACCGCCGGTGAGGGAGGCGGCGCCTACGAGCCGGGCCTGCCGCCGTTCGGCAGTTACTGCCATCGGTCACCCAACGCCCAGGTGCCGCAGGCCAGGCCGGCGGGACTGGGCGTCGCGGTGAACCTGGCCTGCTCCGGCGCCACCACGGATGACGTCCGTATCGGCGGCACCGGCCGCTACGGCGAACCACCGCAGGCAGAACAGCTCAGGACCGCGGCTCGCACCTACGACATACGCACCGTCGTGCTGAACGTCGGTGCCAACGACATCCCCGCAGCCGGATTGACGATCACCTGTGCCAGCGCCTACCTCGTACCGGGGCCGCCGTGCTCCCGCGCGTGGAACACCCTGCTTCCCGGGCGGCTGTCGGCCATGGAACCGCGGATCGAGAAGGACCTGCGCGACATCCGCACCGTGATGCGACAAACGGGCTACGACGACGAAGCCTACGACCTCGTCCTGCAGTCCTACCCTTCGCCCTCCAGCGGGCTCTCCCGCTACTCCAGCGCACAGCGCGGCCTGCAGGGCTGCCCGTTCCAGGACGCTGACTTCGCCTGGGTGCACGACGTGGCGTTCCCGATGCTCTCGCAGTACCTGGAAAGGGCGGCGGCCAACGTGAGCGGCGTACGGTTCCTGGGACTGTCGGCGGCCTTGCAAGGCGGTCAGGTCTGCTCACCCGGCATCACCCACGGCGGTGAGCTCTCGTGGGGCCTGTTCCTGGACGTGTCCGCCCTCAGCCACGGCATCGGCCCCGATCTGGTCTCACAGTCCCTGCACCCCAACGCCGGCGGCTACCGGCAACTCGCCCGGTGTCTGCAGGCATTCGAGCAGTCGCCGGTACGCAGCGCGGAGTGCGAGCGCGGCACGGACGGACAACCGCGTCTCACGGCAACGCGGCGAGCCATCGGTCGATCGCCACTGAGCCGGAACCGCTGATGGAACGGTTTGCTGAGGCCGCCTGGGATCCGCAGGTATCCGCCCGGCCGCATCAACGCAGCTTCCACGTTCCGCTGAGAGCCCTCCGGCGTGCTGGCCCCGCAGTGCTCACGACGGCGCGGGCAGCAGAACTACCACCTAACCGCTTGATCTCGGCGGTCACTTCAGAGGATCCGCACCCGACCGCCAGGTGCGCCTGAGCCGAGCGCAGGGTCAAGGGCAGGGGCACGATGACAGCGTTGGCGCCGTGCCGAGCGAGTATGCGGAGGCCGCCTCATGGCTCTGCCGGCCACCTTCCGCTCGTCCACCGCCGCCGACCGGCCTGTCGTGGTGGCGGGATGCGCCGGTCGGGGCGTTCCATGGTCAGGCCATCGTGAACGTCGCGTGCAGGCGGCGCGTGTGGTCGAGGGGACGGACCGGGCCGGTCAGCGTGAGAGGGACGCTCAGTCGGGTGTCGGTGCTGGATGCGGCGATATGCAGTACCAGCGCGCCGGGTTCGACCAGGCGATGGCCCGCGCGTCCGGTGAAGGATGCCAGGTCGGCGGGAACAGCGACGCGAATGCGCACCAGTTGGCCCGGGGCGAGGGGGACTCGCCGGTATGCGACCAGGCGTTTCACCGGTTGTGCGACCGAAGCCACCGGGTCGTGCAGGTAGATCTGGACGACTTCGGTTCCCTCGCGGTCGCCCGCGTTGGTCAGGCTGAAGTCGAACCGGAACGCGCCGTCGGTACTGGCGCTGCCTTCCACGATGTCGAGTCCGGAGTAGGTGAAGTGGGTGTAGGTAGGTCAAACCATGGCCGAATCCATAGGCCGCAGTCGGATCGGTGCTGGACACCTCACCGGCCTGGGCCAGTCGGGCCGCGAGATAGGTGGAGGGTTGTACTGCGGGGCGACGGGGCACACTGACGGGCAGTTTCCCCGAGGGATTGACCCGTCCGCTGAGCACACCGGCGAGGGCGCGGGAGCCGGCTTCACCGGGGAAGAAGCACTGCACGATGCCGGCCGCCTCTGTCACCGCGCGGCCGAGCGCATAGGGGCGCCCGGCCAGGAGGGTGAGCACGACCGGTGTCCCGGTGTCGAGCACGGCATCGAGCAACTGCTGTTGGACACCACGGAGTTGAAGCAGTTCGACATCACATCCCTCGCCGCTGGTGCCGCGGCCGAAGAGCCCGGCCCGGTCCCCGACGGCTAGTACCACGACGTCCGCGCCACGCGCCAGTTCGAGAGCCTCGGCGAAGCCGGCGGTGTCGGTGCCGTCGACGGACGTTCCCGGTGCGGTGAGCAGGTCGCTGTCGGGGAATTCGGCCGCCAGTTCCTGGGCCAGCGTGGGCAGTTCGATGCCGGTTGGGACATCGGGGTGTTGGTCGCCGACGTGGACGGGGAACGCGTAGCAGCCGAGCAGGGCGCGTGCGGTGTCCGCGTTGGGGCCGATCAGAGCGATGCGCTGCGGTCGGGTGAGGGGCAGGGTGCCGTCGTTGTGCAGGAGAACGATCGCCTGCTCGGCGAGGTGTGCGGCCAGTTGCCGGTTGGCGGGGGGATCGAGGTCAAGGCTGTCCCGCAGCGTTTCGGGGCTCGACAGGTCGGCCCCCGCCAGCCCGGCGGGCACAGGATCCCAGTCCGGGTCGAGCAGTCCGAGTTGGGCCTTTTGGAGCAGGACGCGGCGCAGTGCGCGGTCGATCAGCCGGATGGGGACGGTGCCCGCGGTCACCGCGTCCTGGAGCGGCTGTCCGTAGGTCTTCACGGTGGGCAGTTCCACATCCACGCCGCTGGTCAGGGCCAGTGCGGCGGCCTCCGACCAGTCGCCGGCGACGCCGTGCAGGGTTTTCAGGAAGGCAATGCCGAAGTAGTCGGCAACGACGGTGCCGGTGAAGCCCCAGGTGGCCCGCAGTAGTCCGGTGAGCAGATCCTCGTCCGCGGCGGAGGGGATGCCGTCGGTGTCGGTGTAGGCGTGCATGACGGAGCGCGGACGGCCCTCCCGTATTGCCATCTCGAACGGCGGCAGGATCACGTCGGCGCGTTCGCGTGCGCCCATGCTGACGGGTGCGAGATTGCGTCCGGCCCGGGAAGCGGAGTATCCGGCGAAGTGTTTGAGTGTGGCGACGATCCCGGCGGCCTCCAGGCCCTGGACGTAGGCGGTGGCCACGGTGCCGACCAGGTAGGGGTCTTCGCCGATGGTCTCCTCGACCCGGCCCCACCGGGTGTCGCGGACCACGTCCAGGACAGGGGCGAGGCCTTGGTGGACGCCGACGGAACGCATGTCCCGTCCGATCGCCGCCGCCATCGAGCGGACCAGGTCGGGGTTGAAGGTGGCACCCCAGGACAGCGGTACGGGATAGGCGGTCGCGCCCCAGGCGGCGAATCCGGCCAGGCATTCCTCGTGGCCAGGGCGGGGATGCCGAAGCGGTTGGCGGCTGCGATCCGGCGCTGGGTGCGCAGCAGGGACAGGGCGCCGAGTGCGGGGTCGACCGGGACAGTGCCGAAGGGCCGGGTCAACTGCCCCAGGCCGTGGGGCAGGAGCGTGTCCAAGTCGGTCGCGTCGTCCAGGTCGTGCTGGTGCGGGGCTACGTCGCCGCCCTCGTTGGAGGCACCCACCCAGACACCTACCAGTTGGGCGATCTTCTCCGGCAGCGTCATGGCGCGGATGAGGGCGTCGGCGCGGGTGCCGGCGTCGAGGGAGGTGTTGTGCCACAGGGGGGTGGCGGGGTCGGTGTCCACGGCCACGTTCAGGTTGTCCGTCACTTGCCGCCCACCCCCATCAGGCCCTGTATCAGGGTGCGGCGGGCGCACAGGTAGACGATCAGGATCGGCAGCACGGACAACACGACGGCGCTGAGCAGTCCGGGAACGTCGACGCCGTGCTCGGTCTGGAAGTTGTACAAGCCCAGGGTGATCACCTTGGTCGAGTCGGACTGGGTCAGGACCAGGGGGAAGAGGAATCCGTTCCACGCCTGGAGGGCGGAGAACACCACGATGGTCGACAGTCCGCCGCGGGACAGGGGCAGGACCAGTTGCAGAAAGACCCGCCAGGGGGCGGCCCCGTCCACGGCCATGGCCTCGTAGAGCTCCGAGGTGATGTCGCGCATCGCGCCCGTCAGGATGAGCGTGCAGATTGGAAGGCAGAAGGCGGCGGTGGGGAGGATGACGCCGATGAGGTGGTCGTAGAGCCCTGCCCTGCTGATGACGTAGAACATCGGCACGATCACGGCCTGCGCGGGGATGGCGAGGCCGAGCAGGAAGGTCCGGAAGACCAGGGCCATCGTCCGGTGGCGGCTTCGGACGATGGCGTAGGCCAGCGGGGGGACCAGCAGCAGCACGATGCCGACCACGGATGCGGTGACGATCAGGGTGTTGGCGAGGTCTTGGCCGAAGCCGTTCGTGAAGTCGTCGAGGTAGTTCTGGACGGTGAGGTGAGAGGGGAAGGTCAGCGGCCCAGCGGTCGCGTAGTCGGACTGGGTGCGCACCGTCGACAGCAGCAGGACGTACAGCGGCAGGCCGACCAGAAAGAGCCAGATGATGGAGCCGAGGCTGGCGGGGTAGTTGGGGCGTTGGCGCCTCACAGGCCCTCCGCGGTGCTGCGCATCTTGTCGTAGCCCGACAGCCGGACCACGACGAGGGAGATCACGGTGGAGGCGACCACGAGGACCAGGGCGATGGCGGATGCACCGCCGAAATCGAATCCCTTGAATCCCTGTTGATACATGTAGTAGGCGCTGATGGTGGTGTCCGTTCCGGGGCCGCCCTGGGTGAGGATCAGTACGGTGTCGAAGGTGGTGAGGCCGCCGACCGCCATCAGGATCGTCGAGGTGATGATGGTGTTGCGCAGTTGGGGCAGGGTGATGTGGAAGAACTGGCGCACGGTGCCGGCGCCGTCGATGGCGGCGGCCTGGTAGAGAACCTGCGGCACGGCGCGGGCGCCGCCCCGGCCACCAAGCCCTGGCGGGCGAGGTAGATGCTGACGTGGTCGATGCCGTAGGCGTCGTCGTAGTCGAGCAGGAGGTACCCCGCGAGCTGGTACAGCGCGCCGGAATCCAGGCGGTGCGGGTGG
>NZ_JAPVLS010000078.1:0-47160 GCF_027158125.1 Streptomyces sp. H39-C1 | reverse complement strand
TGGCCCGCCAGCGAGAACAGGAACGTCGCGAGGAAGACCGCGAACGTTCCCTTGGTGATCCGGCTGCGCACATACAGCCGCACCACCCGCGGCGAGAACTGGCTGCTCGCCATCTGCAGCGCGACCAGCGAGATGCTGAAGACGACACCGATGAACGTCAGCATCGCCGAGCCCACCGTCGTCACGACCGACTTCGCGTCCTCCGCGATCTTGATCAACGACGTGACCGATTCGTAGTCGCCCTCGTCCTGCAGCGTCCCGATCAGCCAGGCGTCCAGCTCCCCGACCGCACCCGCCAGCACCAGCGCCCCGACCAACCCCACGGCGGGCGCGAACCAGAACGTGTCCCGCAGATGCTCCCGTAGCGGCGACAGCGCCCGTGGCCTGCGACTCTCACGGTGCGTAACCGTAGGTGACATATCGCTCACACCCGGACCCTACGTCCTCCCACCCCCCGAACCCGGGACCCCGCCCACCCCCGCGCACGGCCCCCGGCACGGCGCCCAGGACGGCGTCTTATGCAGGTGAGAAGCACTCCGATTCCTTGGTATCGTTGTCCATGTCGCCGCGGGATACCTCGGCACACACCCTGTCCGGGTGGCGGAATGGCAGACGCGCTAGCTTGAGGTGCTAGTGCCCTTTATCGGGCGTGGGGGTTCAAGTCCCCCCTCGGACACCAGCTAAGACCCCTGTTGATCAGGGGTTTTCTGCATTTCTAGGCTGTGGCGTGACCAACCACGTGACCAACAGCCCAGGGATTTCCCCAGGTCAGACCAGGGAAGACAGGCCGAGTCGGCCCGCTCCGGAGGCGGCCAGTCGGCGCGCTCCGTCCTTACGTGAGTGGCCGTATCGGGCCATGGTGTAACCGGGCGAGTGGTGCCGCACGTTCGCTGAGACCTCTACGGGATTCTCCCCGGCTTCCAGATCGTTCGTGACTTTGCTGTGCCTCCAGTCGTGAATCCGAAAGTCCTCCGGCAGGTGTAGCCGGGTGCGCAGGGTGCGCCACCGTGCCGAGACCTTTTCGGGGTCCTGTGGTCCGCCTGCCTCGCCCCGGTACAGCTTGAATCCGTCACGGGCGAACACGAGGTCATGGTCAGTCCAGGCGGAGCCCAACCGCTTGCGCTCCGCGTCCTGGCGCTCCTTCTGCCGCTTGAGCACGTTCATCACGGACTGGTCCACGTAGATCAGTGCGTTGTCGTCACCGTCCTTGGTGAGCTTGCGGAGCCGGTAGGTGTTGCCCTCCTCGACCACGACCCAGCCCAGTTCGATGGCTCCGGTGTCCCAGTGGATCAGGGACCACTTCATACCCAGTGCCTCACTGCGGCGCACGCCGGTCGCGGCGTACACGGTCCACAGCGGGGCGTCCCGTAGGCAGTGGTGGGTAAGCCCGCCATCGCAGGCCCGGTTCCCGCACGGCTCCCACACCGAGCCCAGGAAACGGGCCGTGTGGTCGTCGTCCAGGGTCGGGTATTTGCTTTCCTGTGCCCGTATCTGCCGCTGGGTGGGCGGGTGTGCTGTGGTAGCCGGGTTGGTGGGTATCAGCTTGGGCACAGCGGCCCCGAAAGCGCCGGACAGGATGTTGTGCACGTGCCGCACAGACTTGGCCCCCAGGGGCTTGCCCTTGTTCGTCGGGCACGGGGCGCTTTCCAGCAACCGGTACAGGTCGTCAAGGATGTCGTCCGTAACCTCGGACAGCTTGACGCCGCCGATGTGCGGCTTGATGTGCAGGCGGATCTTCGTCTCGTATCCGGCGATCGTTGTTCCCTCCTTTCGGTGGTTGGACAACCACTTGTCCAACCAGTCACTCAGCTTCATGTCAGAGCGGGCCGCGACCTGGCCCGTCTCGTGGTCCGTAATCCACTTCCGCAGCGCCTTTTCTGCGGCGGTCTTGGTGGGGTACTCGCGTCCGATCCAGTAGCGCTCTTGCTTGCCGGACGCCTTGTTGAGGTGCAGGGGCGTTCGTACGCCCCAGGTGTTGGGTCGGCCCTTGCGGGGGATCTCCACTGGAGTCCCGCCGAGCCCGTTACCGCGCTTGGCCACGTGGGTTACTTACCTTCCTGTTCCTGGTGCCACTGGGTAAGGAGCGTTGACGCCTTGTTGGTGAGCCGCTGGCCGTCCCACAGGCCGAGTTCCTTAGATCGTTTGATGCGCTCGGACATGGTTGCCTTGCCGATTCCCAAACGGCCGGCCAGCTCGCCTTGAGGAGCGGTAGTGCCGGTGGCGCGCATTCGGAGCAGCTCCGCCACCAACAGCGTGTAGTCCTCCTCTGTTCGGCAGCGGGCCGGAACGGGGTAGGGCTCGTTCATCGTCCGGTCCTCCTGTTCGGCGAGTGCGGCGCGGGCTCCGGCCTTGATCTCGGCGAACGGGATTTGCCGCAGTAGGGATGACGGGATGCCATCGGTCTCTAGGGCCTCCTCCATGCCCCGGTTGACCTCCTCTTCGGTCCCTCCGACTGCGAGACGGATAGACAGTTCAGACGGTCCCGTGAAGGGGGCTCCGACGGGGCATCGGGCAGTGACCAGCCACGGCCCGTAGGCGCGGTGCCAGACCAGTTCACTACCGTCGCGCTGCCAGCCGTCATGGCCTGTGGTGTGTGCTGTAGGTGTGTTCACGTGCCCGACCCTAGCAGTATCCGAACGAGTGGCAACAGGTTCGGACATGTGGCAGCCATCACTACTCCGAACCTGACGCAACAGGTTCGGAGTGAGTTAAATTGGTAGTAGGGCCGGACAGCAACGGGCGGCAACCGCCCCTCGGCCATCGGGGAGACGCGTTGAACAAGCTCATGACCGTGGAAGACGTGGCTGCCTACCTGGGCAAGCCCCGTTCTTGGGTGTACGGGAACTGGCGGCGAGAGCAGATCCCGTTCCGCAAGGTGGGGCAGGCGCTCCGGTGCCGCCCGACCGACCTAGAAAAGTGGCTCGACGAGCAGGATTGAAAGACAGCAGGAATTGACGCCCCCGAGGCTATCGGGGGCTTTTTGTTTGTTGGGGGACGGATGAACACCAGCATTCCGCCGTTGAGCGAGCGGGGACAAACCGAGTTGGAGCGCCGTGCTGATGCACTGCTAGAAGCGGCCGGTGCCGAGGTCGGCGAGACATGGCCGGGCTTCTGGCCGCAGCGCGAAGAGACGGAGTTCGAGCGGATAGCGGCGGCGCACACCGGGATGATTCCTTTGAGTTGGGCTCCGATTGCGGCGGCACTACCGACCTTCGACCCGCAGTCACATCGCCGTGACGTGCAATCCGACATGCAGAAACGACCCGGCGCGGGAGAGCCGGACCCGTACGCCGAACTGCTCTCCCTGCTGTCCGAAACGGAAGCACAGTACGGTTCCGGCTTCCTGGTGGAGCGCCGGAACTACCCACCGGATTCCTGCCAATGGGCCGGATGCCGTGAGCCCTTTCATGCCTCGCCGAGTACGAGAAAGCGCGGGCGCCCACGCAGGTACTGCCAGGGGCACCAGAAGCCTGCCAGGGCCCGTACGCGGCGTCTGCGGTACGGGGGCGTCCAGGTGGGGCGGAACAGGAACTTGGTCTACGACTTCGCGGGGATAGCGGAGCAGGATCTCACCGGGTACCGGGAGCTGTGGGGCCCGATCAACACTACGGGGACATGACGGAGCGAGGCCGCTTCCGGGCGGCCTCTTGCCGTGTCGCATTAATTCAGAACAGTGGAGGGTCATTCCTCCGGGCCATGCACACTCGGCGGTGTGCCTCTGGCACGGCCACGGGCCGGGCAGTTCCCAAGTCGTCATGGGGCTCTGCGGATACCTCCCTGTGAAGGGGGACAGCGTAGAGAAGACACTCCTCCCTTGCCTCTCACTGAATCGTTCACTGTGGGGGGTAGGGGGGCAGTGTTTTCTCTTACGTTGTCCTCTTGTGAGGTACGAGGCCGCCTTTAGCGGCCCGTTAGTTAGAAGAGCCCTTACTCAACCACTGAGGAGATGTTGCCATGAGCGAATCAGAACAGATTCCAGACGCTCCGGTAGCCATGCCGGCCGAGGTAGTTCCGGCCGCACCTGACCCAGTAGAAGCTATCCGCGCCCAGGTAGCCCAGGAGTATGCCGGGAAGCTGGCGCATGCCGAACTGAGATTCCAGGCCGCCAGGAATGGAGTGGAGCTGCCCGCCGGTTTCACTGACTTCCTGGATGCGTCCAAGCTTGTCGGTGATGACGGCCAGCCGTCAGCTGAGGCAATTGGGAACCTCCTTGAACCGTTCAAGGCCGCGAAACCACCTCAGTACCTTCAGGGGATCGGCCTGGGCCGCCAAGGTGGCTATACGGACTCCCACCCCACTGTCTCTCTTGACGCCCGCAACCGATAAACCAGGAGTTCCCCTATGACAGTCAAGGCTTATCAGAATGCTTCGACGCATTCCTTCGTTCCTGAAGTTTGGGATTCTAGCCTCCTCACGCAGTTTGACCCGCTTCTGGTCTGGGCTTCCCCGATTGTGTCCAACAAGAAGTACGAAGGTAATATTCGGGACCGAGGCGATGTGGTCCATATCAACTCGCTGTCCCGCCCCTCGGTGGGCGACTACAGACTTCCTGAGGGGATGACGGCCCAGCGGCCGGAAACCGTTGATCAGAAGCTTGAGATCACCGAAGCCAAGTACCTGCAAGTTCTGGTAGAAGACGCTGAGCGTCTACAGAGCGCGGGCGCGTTGAACTCTCCCATCAATCAGCAGATGATCCGAGCGCTTGCCCGTGCGGCGGATGTCTTCATGGGCGGCGTGATCGCAGCCGGGGCAACGGCCCTTCCCAACATTGCCGTTACCACCGCGACGGCGCCGCAGGCGCTGTACAGCGGCATCCTGGACATGATGCTGGCCCTGGACGACCACGACATCCCCGGAGGCCGTTACGCGGTCGTCTCGCCCCGTGCGAAGCGGTATCTGATCGAGCACCCCTCGGTGGCTAACGCTGCGGCTTACGGCGAGGGCGGCGTCACTGCAAACGGTGTGGTGGCGCGGCTCGCTGGCTTCACGATCCTGTCCACCACCGCCATGCCTGCTGGAGCGGACATCGTCGCGGGTCACTCTGAATTCGCGACGTATGCCAGTCAGTTCAGTGGCTTTCGACAGGGGCAGTCGGAGAAGTACCGGGCCGACTACATCGACACTCTGCACCTGTACGGCGGGAAGGTCGTCCGCTTCCCCGAACTGGACACCCAGAAGCCGGACAACACCTTTGACGAGAGCAAGCCCACCAAGGGCATTGTCAAGGCTGCGGTGACCTGGCCCGTTGCCTAACCGGTTGATTAGTTCGGGCCCCTGCCCATCTGGCAGGGGCCCGTTTCTTTTCACTGTCCGTCGATCAACAACCCGCGCCGGCCTTCGACCGTGCGTGACGAAAACAGGAGGTCCCGTGCCGAAGATGCGCAACCCGAACTCCCCGCACTCGCGATACAAGGGACTCGACGTACTGCCGAACGACCACGGGCTACCCGTTCCAGATCTGCCCTCCGTCAGGGAATGGTCAGACGCCGAGAATGAGCAATGGTCGCAATGGTGGAGCAGCCCGCAGGCGGCGCGCTGGGATGAGTCCTACGTTCCGACCGTGGCAGTCATGCTGACTTATTACGGCAAGATCCTGGACGGAAACGCCACCCGCGACCACTTGACCGAATATCGGCAGTTGGCTACATCGCTTGGGCTGACCGCTGACGGGATGAAGCGGCTGGGCTGGGCCTTCGAGGGGGACGAGTGAGCAGACGAACGGTCAAGGCCGGGGCCGCAGGCAGTCATGACGGAGTGCACCGGGCTGGTTATGAGTGTCCCTGGGGTGAGCCTCAGTGCTCGGGATGTATCCAGGAGTTCGCTGTTCACACCGGATGGGAACTGACCGGGAAAGTGCGGCCCTGGAATGACGATTTCAGGCACCAGCCTAAGCAATGTTTTGCGTGTCGCTAGATGTGAACCGATGGCCCTTGGGGATTTGATTGGCAAACGCGGTCGAGATACGGCACCCCCGGTGGGTCCCTTTCTCTTTCTAATGCGTGTTACCCCCACTCGTATATGCATTTGCATAATCAGACAGTTATGCGTTAGTTACCGTTCCGTGATACGGAGTGTGCAGGATGTAGTCAGTTCCAACCCGCCGAGTGCGGAGGCTGTGAGAGCGATGCTCCGGCCACCTACTGAGACTTCCCGCCCAGTCCGAACAAAGGAATGCGCCGCTATGCGTAAGACCGTGCTTGTGCCCGTTGAGAAGCGCCTGTGCGATGCCCACATAGCGCGTGATGGGTCCGAGATGGATGCCACGGACACGTTGGAGCTCGGCCGCCACACGTGGGACTTGTGCCTTGAACACTCCGTGATCTTTGGGCGCTACCTGTGCGACGCCATGGGAGTACCGGCCAGCGCCATGGGTGACCCTGCCCAGGAACCCACTCCTGAGGCTGAGCCGGTGAGTGGTGCGGCGTTGGAGCCTGAGGCAGACGACGAACCGGAGTCCGAGTCTGTGAGCGACGCTGAGCCGGTGCGGTCCGTGATGATCAGTGGCGAGATCCCCGGTTACGGGTGGGACGACGCCCGCGAAGCGGTGCGGAACCTTGGCTATCAGGTGGTGGGACGTGCGGACGAGACGACCGTGTTGATCATCTGTGGAGAAGGTGCGGAGCGTAACGCGACCAAGTTGCGGGACGCGCGGGAACGTGACCTGCCGTGCTTCGACGCCACCAAGCCGGGCGCGTTCAAGGCTGCTGTCTGCGCTGGACAGTTCAGCGGTGGCGACCTGTTGCCGGAACCGGTGAAGAAGGATGCGCCTGCGGTGATCAGTGAGCGGGAGCGCAACCGGTTGGTGCGGGTGTGGGCGCGGGCCAACGGCTACCGCGTCCCGGACAAGGGACGTATCCCGATGAGCGTTCGCTACGCCTACGACCTGACGCACCGTGACGTGACCGAGGGAAAAGCAGTCGCGGCCTGAGTGCCGTGCCCCAGGTGGCGGACACGCAGCGTGTCCCCCACCCCGCACCACCCCCCGTACAGCTCACCTTCTGGGAGATCGACACCCCATGAACGCCCCCGTTCTATACGGCCCGATCGGCCGCACTGTCCGCGCTGTTGCTCCGCACATCGAGTGCGACCCGGTCGGCGTGTACGTCGCAGCGCTCAGTATGTGGAGTGCCGCTATCGGCCAAAGCGTGCGGGTGTCCTCCCGTGGCAACGCCCGCCCGGCCCTGCTGTGGTCGGCACTGGTAGCCGGAACCGGTCGCGGCAAGGGAACCGCATTGCGGGCGGCTCAGCACGTCATGCGACCCGCTGTAGGCCGCTTCCTGGACACGCACACCACATCCGGTATCACGTCGGGCGCCTCTCTGGTCAACTACCTGTGGGAGCAGCAGGAAGCGACCGAGGAAACCGAAGCGGGGCGCGATGTGCGCGCCCTCGTGATCGAGGAAGAATGGTCCGAAGTGCTCCGGCGGGTGAAACGCGACCCCTCGTTCACCGCCAAGCTCAGAGCCGCATGGGACGGGGCTCCACTCCGCAACACCACCAAAGATGATCCACAGGCTGTGGATGACCCCGCCTTGGTGCTGCACACGCACATCACGCCGTCCGACTGGACGCGGTACATCGGAGCGCAAGAGGCGTCCGGGGGGTCCTACAACAGGATCATGCCGTTCACCCTTCGGGCCGTTCCGATGCTGGATGACGACCGCGCCACGCTCCCGCCGGTAGATGGCGGGGACCTGGCAGACGCTTACGCCTGGGCCACTATCCGGCCCCGGGTGATCAGCCTTGGTGACGACGCCCGGCCGCTGTGGCGGATCATCCGCCGATACGCCCGGATCATCGCCGAGTCCCTTCCGGAAACGCAGGCGGTGTTCATCGAACGCACCGCAGAACAAGCCTTGCGTGTGGCTGCCTGCCTGGCTGCCTCCGAGTGCTCCGACATCATCGACCACGCTTGCCTTTCAGCAGCCTTCTCACTGGTCCGTTACAGCGTCCAGTGCGCGGTCAGCATCACGGACAACGGCGAGGCACCCAAGACCGTGCGCAAGCCCGCGACCCTGGCGGACAAGGTCCGGGCACGGATCACTCTCCACGGCGGTCGGGCGACTTCCTCCCAGGTGCTCCCGTTCGTCGGAGCAACCGCAGCAGAGGTCAAGGCACTGCCCGGAATCGTCGTCACACAGGAACGGTCGGCGGTCGGCCGCCCCGCAACCGTCTTCACCATTGCGACCGACAGTTCCGATTACGTAGCGCTCGGCCGGCCAGGGGCACAACGACAGTCCACATCACCCACCGTCGATGTAAACCGTTCCACGGTCGTACGGCTGGACACCTACCGGCCCACCAAGTCCGAGACCCCCCGACCGGTGGCAACTGTTCAGCGGCCTCAGCGGTCGGCCCCGGTACAGGTTTCGGAAGCGGTCAGCAGCAACCCTTTCCGCGCTCTGCTCTAACACGACCTAGCAAACGAACCGATGCCCCCCGCAATTGCGGGGGGCATCTTTGTTCGTTTGGCACCCCCGGCCATGTACGGCCGAGGTCGGGCCGTCAGAAAAGCAGGTGAGGACTGGTCACGACAGGAGCGAACGGCAGCCCTGAGGGCCCGGGGATGTACTGCGAGCCGACGTGTACGGAGTTCCCGCACCCGTAGCAGCGCATCCACTCGCCTTCCTTCTGCATCGTTGCCGAACAGTTGTTACAGATCACGGGTTGCCCCCTAGAGGGATCTTCTTGAGCCGGGGATGGTTGCCCCACTCCCGGTACTTCGCATTGAGCCAGCGTTGAGCTGCCTCTTTGTCGGCGAACACCAGGGGGTCCGATACTCCTTCTGGCGTTCCCGGCTTGTTGACCATGGTGTACGGCCCCATGCGGTCGCAGACGTGCCATGTGTCGTTGGGTCCGTCCAGCCAGGGGATATAACGGCTGTCCTCGTCCCAGTTAGGGTCATACGGCAGGCGCGCTTTAGGCATGAGACCGACTCTCTTCCTGTGACGGATGCGTTACCGACAGTGTTCTACTCCTGTCGTGTCCCCGGAAGCCGAACCAGGGAAATCATCGACCAGGCTGGATTGCCCACATGAGCGTTCTCCCTTCGCTAGATCGTGCTAGGTCGTGCTGGTGGCCCACCCCGGGCAGGGTTGTGGATATTCCTGCCGCCCGGGGCGGGGGCTTGGGTTACGGCCCTAACCCTGCGGCCGTCTGGGTGGTGCTGGTGGTGCCCGCTCCGACCGCGAACACGTCGCTGAACCTTGTGGGTCCTGCGCGGCCGGGGCGGGGGCTTATACGTGGCGCTGGCTCATGCAGATCAGCGCGATTACCGCCGCAAGCCCGCAGACGTTGAGCGCCAGGAACAGGGGCCCCGCGTAGCGCCCTAAGCCCTTCACGGCCGCTCCGGTCCCGCGCAGCGCACGCATGGCCGGCACGGCTCTACCAGGACGTTCTTGGGAAGGAAGATGATCCCTTCGGGGGTCACGACGATGGGCCGTGTTCGGGATGGCGGCGGATCAACACGTTGAAATCCGTCCGCTTCGACGGATCGGGCGTCGCTGCCCGCTTCGCTGCCAGTTCCTCGCACGTCGCACACCCCTCGATCGGTTCGGGTTCGTCGCTACGCCGTTCCTCGGTGCCCATCACGCCCATGACCTGAGCTTGTCGATCAGCCGGGCGGCCTCATCCGCGCGCAACATCTCGATGGAGACATAGGCCCGCCCGTGCATGGGTGCTTCCGCTGTGACCGCTAGAGCGAAGCCGACCGCAGCGAATGCTGTGCTGAGTTCGTCCGCCGTGTGCTCCGCAATGCTCTTGATCTCTGCTTGCGCTGCCTTGCCTGCCGCGTCCATGGGTCACCTCGCACGTCGTCCACCTCTTCCGGCTTGGTCGGCTCGTCCACAGCGCTGCGGAGCTAGGGGCGCGCCACGGGGCAACGCCCGCTCCTCTCTGTAGCGGGAGCACTACCGGGAGATTCAGCGTGGCGTAGGGTTCGAAAGTCTTCAACTTGCGCAACTTGAAGAGGGAGTTGGGTGGTCACCGTTGAACCGCAAAGAATTAGACCCTGAGAGTTCGCCAGTCGCTGCGTTCGGTGAGCGTCTGCGCAGGTTGCGTGACGAACGCGGGTGGACACAGGACGAACTAAGCGAACGTATGGGCTACTCAGGGACGCACATTTCTGCCGTAGAAACCGGCCGCCGCCCTCCAACTCGCCGCTTCTCGGCAAGGGCTGACAAGGTGCTCGGGACCGGTGACCGGCTCGAACGCCAGGGCCAGGCGGTGCGGCACAGCGCGATCCTGGAGGGGTTTCCGGAGTACGTGGGGCACGAGGCACAAGCGGCAGAGATCAGGCTCTACGAGGTAGGTGTGATCCCCGGCCTGCTCCAGACACCGGAGTACGCAGCTCAACTTGCCGAGAGCGCCGTTGATCGGGGGGCGATCACGCCTGACCAGGCAAGCGAGCGGGTGGATCTTGTTGCGAAGCGGCAGGCGTCACTCATCCGAACGCCTGCGCCTCTGGTACTGGTTGTGCTGGACGAAAGCTGTATTCGTCGGCCCATCGGGGAGGCCGCCGTCATGGAAGCGCAGTTGGCGCGACTTGTGGAGTTCGCCGCACTGCCGACCACGGTGCTTCAGGTTGCTCCGTTCGGCATGGGGGCACGCCGTCCGTTCGACCTGCCGATCTACGTGCTGACTCTAGGAAACCGCTCTCTCATGTCCTATGCCGAGTCAACGCAACGGGGCCACCTCGAACGGGAAAGCACGTTCGTACTGCCGATGCTGACGGCCTACCATCAGCTACAGGCCGAAGCGATGTCACAAGCGGCGTCCGTGGCCATGATCCAAGAGGTACGAAAGGGCACCCCGTGACGACCGAATCCCCCCGCTGGTTCAAGTCCTCATACAGCAACAATGGCGGCGCTTGCGTTGAGATCGCGGCCAACCTCGTTGTCTCAGGCGGTGTCGTCCCCGTCCGTGACTCCAAGGACCCGGGCGGTCCCGCGCTCACCTTCACTCCCGACGCTTGGCGCTCGTTCGTCGCAGGTGTCCAAGGCGGCGACTTCCCGACTTCCTGACGCCGACCGACCTTGAGCCCCTGTCGACACCTCTCGACAGGGGCTCAGTCTTGCTGTCTGAACGCACGTACCTGCGCACAATCCGTCACATATGTGCAATCCCTCACGGGCTGCTAATCTGCGCCAATGGCCCAGAAAATCGTAACCATTTACACGGATGACCTCACCGGTAAAGAGTCGTCCGACGCAGGTACGCACACCTTCGCGGTTGATGGCGTTGCCTATGAAATTGACCTCGGCCCGGACAGCTATGACAAGCTCCTTGACGCCCTCGCCCCGTTCATCAAGGCAGGTCACAAGGTCGGCCGCAGCAAGGGTGCGAGCGGCCCTCGCAAGAGCAGTCCAGCCAACAACGACACGGCAGACATTCGCGCATGGGCCAAGGACAACGGCTATGACGTGAACGACCGGGGCCGTGTCCCCGCGACCGTGCGCGAGGCATACCAAGCAGCTCACTAACTATCGTCTGACCGCTTGCGAGACCCCGCTATTCGGAATCCCGGATGGCGGGGTCTCTCCGTTTCAAGGGTCCCGGATCACCGCGCGACTCAGTGCAAGTCCACGTCGTCACCGGGCCCTGCTGTTAAAACCGAGACGCGGGGTCTCTGCGTGCCGGGACACCGGGATGGTCACGTGACCAACGCATGACCAACAGCGGGCAGGAACAGGAAGAAACCGCAGGTGACGGCCATCAACGTGCAAGAGGATCTGGCGCCCTATGGCGCACATAACCCCAGGTCAGCTAGCTAATAGGCTGGTGTCCGAGTGGAGAGTTCAAGTCCCCCCTCGGACACTTTTTGGAGTCCTCACAGTGTCGACCGATCTTCGGTCGGCACTGTTTGCGTTGGTGGCGCTTGCTCGGGTCGGCCCGAGCCGCCGCCCGACGAGTCGCTCGCCGCCGGTAAATCCGCTGGTCAGGGCGGTGGCCGGCCCGGCACAATCGCCGTTATGGCCCGTACCCCGCACGATTCCGGTTCCCTCGCCGACGCCCTGCTCACGGCGCTGGACCCGCTGCCCTACCCGGCACGCATGCGCGTGCTCGCCCAGCGCGCACGGGACGCCGCCGCGCGCGGTGATCTGGCTGTGCTGCTGCGGGAGCTGTCGGGCCGCGGCACCTACGAACGGCGGCTGGCCGCCGCCGCGGCGGCCGTCGGACGTGACGTCGGTTATCTGCGGGACAGGATCGCGGATCCGGACGCGATGGTGCGCGGGTACGCGGTCAAGGCCGTCCAGCGCGGAGACATCCCTGATGACGCAGTCATCGACGCGCTCGACGACGCTCCCGCCGCCGTACGCCGGCAGGTGGTTCGCGCGATCGTCGGCGGGCGGCGCTCCGCGCTCGCCGACCGGCTGATCGATCCCTACCGGACGTGCTGGGGCGACGAGGAGGCGGCCCGGCTGCTGGGCGGCTGCGGTACGCCGACCGTCGTACGGCTGCTGCCGGAACTGTCCCACGCCGTCAGGGGATGGACGCTGCTGGGCCTGCGGCACCCCGTGGCGGTGCTGGACGAGGCGGGACGCCAGCTCGAAGCGCTGCCGGAGACGATGCGCGACGCCTGGTGGGAAGGGCGGGTGGCGGGTGTGGCGGCGGCCGTGACGGCGGAGCCGGAACGGGTACTCGAGCTGCTGGAGCGGCTGTGTCCCGGGCCGCCCCCGGCCCGGATCCTGGACCGGATCGACGATCTCGTGTCGGCGGCGCCCGGCCGTACCCTGCGGTACCTGCTGGCCCCCGAACGTGCCGACGCGCTGCGGCGGCGGGGCCTGAACCGTTCCACCCTGCACCGCCTCGTACGCCTGGACCCGCCCGAACTGGCCGATCTCGGCCGGGCCATGAGCCAGGACCACGCGGCTCTCGCCAAGCTGCTCAAGGCGCAGCCGCCGTCCCGCCGCAACGCCCTGTTCGATGCCTGGACCAGCGGGCAGGACATGAGCCGGGCGGTCCTGAACCCGGTGCTGCTGGATGTCCTTCCGCGGGCGCGCCGCGAGTCCGAGGCGCGCCGGATGGCCGCTCAGGCGCGCGAGCGCGGCGAGTTCTGGACGACGGTGCTGACCGCGGTCTCCTACCTGCCGGTCGGGGAGGCGGTCGCGGAACTGACCGCCGCGACCCGCCGGTCCGAGGCGGAGGGCCGGGCTCAGGCCTGGCCGCTGCTGGTGCGCAACGCGGCGCGTTCCGGCGAGCCCGCGCGTGTCACCGAACTGCTGGGCAGCCTGGAACGACTGCGCAACGAACAGGACCCGGTACGGTCCGCCGCCCTCGAAGCGCTCGCCCAGACGCATCCCCGCCTCTTCACGGACGACAACACGAGCGTCCTCGAGCGCATCGCCACCGACGCGATCGAGGCGCGCGACTCGTCCTGGCGCACCCATCACGCCCTGCGCACGCTCGCCGTCGGTCTGCTGCGCGAACATGCCGTCAGCGGGGAGCGGCGGCTGGTCGGCTGGTCCCTGGGCACTCTGGAACGGCTCCACGGGCACACCGGTGGCGTTGATCTGGGCCGACTGGACCAGGGGCTGCGCCGTGGCCAGGAACAGGAGGTGTTCGCGGCGCTGCGGCCGTGGCTGGAGGCGGGCGCCGAGAAGGCGGACCACGCGCTGACGTTCGCCCTTACCCGCTCGCTGGGCCGCCGCGCCCACGCCATGTCACAGCTGCGCGAACTGCTGTGGCAGGCGATCCAGTTCGGCGACAACGCGACCGTGCAGGAAGCCATCGGTTACTGGCTCGAGGGCTCGCCGGCCAGGGACGACGAGGTGGCCGTGATTCTCGCGCTCGAACCGTCGGCGGCTGTGCTGGGGCCCGTCCTCACCGTACTGACCGAGCACCGTACCGATCTGCTCGACGCCGTCCTGGGCGACACTCCGCCCTACGGGCGCTTCCGGGTCGAGGGTGCCCGATGGATGCCGTGGATCGACAGCTCGGTGAATCGTTGGCTGCCCCGCCACCAGGCCGCCGCGGCGCGGCTGCTGGCCCGGCGAGCGGGTGATGCCTCCCTGCCGATGCACGAGCGCACCGCGGCGATCGCCCAGGCCGCCGTCATCCCGGAGCTCGGCGCCGGCCTGGTCCGTCGCTTCACCGGGTCCTCCAGCGTTCCGCTCGCCGAAGCCGCGCTCGGCGCGCTGGTGTGGACGGACCGGCCGGGGGAGGCACTGCCGGAGCTGCTCGCCCACGTCGGGGGCGACCGTGCCCGGGTGGCCGCCTACGCGGCGACCCGCGCGACGCTGTACGTCGAGCCGTCCCGGCTGCACGCGCACCTGCGCGCCGTGCTGCTGCCCGAGGACGCCGCCTCCACGAAGGTGACGAGCCGCAAAGAGGCGGCCAGGCTGGCCGCCACCCGGCTTCCCCTGGCGGCCGCGGCCGACCTGCTCGCCGACACCTGCCGACGGGCCGGGCAGCACCATGACGTGCGGGCCGCGTGCGTGGCCTTCGCGACGGGGCTGCTCGGCTGCGAACCGGCCTGGGAACTGCTGGAGGCGGCGGCGACCGGAGGGCCGGAAGTGCGGCAGGCCGTGCTGCGCACCCAGCCGCTCGACATCGCGGACCGGCACCGCGGGCGCTACGCGCGACTTGTCACAGCCGTGTGCGAAAGCGCTGATCCGGAAACCGCCCTGCGGGCGTTCGGAGCACTTCCGCGGTGGGCCCCCTGGGCGCCCGACGCGGCAGAGGTCCTGGTGTCCGCTGTCACCGACCTCGACAACCGGGAGACCTGGAGTGCGGCGGCCGGGGCGCTGGTCGTCCTGGCGATCTCCGAATCGGCCGGCTCGGAGCAGGGCGGTCCGCTGGCCCGCGCTCTGACGTCGCTGGTGGCCGCCGCGGCTCTGCCGGACGAGCCGGACGCCGCCCCCGACCGTGACCGGCCGGCCCGGCGCCGGGTGAGGGCCCTCGTCGAACAGCTCGCCGTCCACGCCCGGATGGCGGCGGGCGCCACCCGGCCCGTCGCCAAGGCGGCAGGCGAGCTCCTCGCCGGGTTCGACGCGTTCGTACCCGACGCGGTCCACATCCTGGTGAGCGCCGTGGATCTGGACGCCGAACCGGCGGTGCTCACGGCGGCCCTCGTCCGGCTGGTGCCGCTGAGCGAGGGCCGGCCCGCGCTCGCCGTACGGACCGCCCAGATCCTGCGCGGACGGCTGAAGACCGCGGGGCAGCCGGGCACCCCGGACGGCCTGCTGCACGCGGCCCGCCGGCTGTCCACGGAGGACGGTTGTCTCGCGGGGCTGCTCGCCGTCGCCCTCACCGAGGTGGGGGGCAAGCGCACCCAGTGGCCGGAGTCCTGGCGCGAGCAGCTGCGGCTGCTGCGCCGCCACCCGCACCCGGACGTCCGTGACGAGGCGCTGCTGCTGGCGACGGCACCCGAATAGGGCCGGGCGCGACGAACGCGCCCGGCCGGGGCTTGATCAGGGCTGTGCGGGTGCCGTGGTGGCGACCACTGCGAAGGCGGCGCCCTGCGGGTCCTGCACGACTGCCATCCGGCCGACCTTGTCCATGTCGAAGGGGGGCGCCATCACCGAGCCGCCGGCGCGGACCAGGGCGTCGACCGTGCTGTCGACGTCGTCCACGGAGAAGTTCACCAGCCAGTGCGGCGGGACGCCTTCCGGCATGTTCTCCATGCCCTGCATGCCGCCGATGGTGCGGCCCTTGACCTGGAAGCCGGTGAACTCCGGCATGTCCGGCATGGGGCCGGCCACCAGTCCCAGCGCCGCCTCGTAGAAGGTGCCGGCGGCCTTCGGGTCGGGGGTGGCGAGCTGGTTCCAGACCAGGGCGCCGGGTTCGTTGACGATCTGCGCGCCGGGGAACTCCTTCGGCTGCCAGACGCCGAAGACCGCGCCCTGCGGGTCCACCGCGACCAGCATCCGGCCGGTGTCGCCGACGTCCATGGCGGGGGCCATCACCGTGCCGCCGTTCGCGCTGATCGCGGCCTGCGTGGCGTCGGCGTCGGCGGTGGAGAAGTAGCTGGTCCAGTTGGGTGGCGGTGCGGGCTCGTCGCCCATCGACATCGCCTTCATGATCCCGGCGACCGGCTTGCCCTTCAGCGTGCAGACCGAGTAGCCGCCGAACTCCTCGGCGCCGACCTCGCCCTGCCAGCCGAAGAGGTCCCGGTAGAAGTCCAGGGCTGCCTGCTGGTCCGGGACCATCAGGTCGATCCAGCACGGTGTTCCGGGTTCGTACGGAGCGGTGACTTCGGACATCTGACGTCTCCCAGCGGTGGTCCGCCGCGGGCGGCGCCCGGGCGGGTCTGTATCCCCGCTGACCACCTTCCTCGCGGTCCGCCCATACCGCCATCGGGCGCGCGGCGGCCGCTCGGTGATTTTCCCGCCGCCGGTGATGCTCCGGGCCCGGCAAGGTGCCGCGGGTCAGTACCGCGTGCCCGTGGCGGCCGGGAGGGCGTCCAGTTCGGCGAGGTCGCCGGGGGAGAGGGTGAGGTCGGCGGCGCCCGCGTTGTCGGTGAGGTACTTCGGGGTCTTGGTGCCGGGGATGGGGACGACGTAGCGGCCCTGCGCGAGGACCCAGGCGAGGGCGACCTGGGCGGGGGTGGAGCCGGTGCGCCCGGCGATGGCGCGGACCGTGCCGACCATGGCGAGATTGGTGCGCAGCGCCTCCTGCTGGAAGCGGGGGAGGTTGCGGCGCATGTCGTCGGCCGGCAGGTCGTCGTACGAGCTGAAGCGGCCGGCGAGGAAACCGCGGCCCAGCGGGGAGAACGGCAGGAAGGCGATGCCCTCGCGTTCGCAGTGCGGCAGGACGTCCGCCAGCGCGTCACGGGTCCACAGCGACAGCTCGGACTGGACGGAGGCGACCGGGTGGACGGCGTGGGCCCGCCCGATCTCCTCGACCGAGGCCTCGGACAGGCCGATCCTGCGGGCCTTTCCCGCGGCCACCACCTCCGCGAGCGCGCCCCAGGTCTCCTCGACCGGGACCTCGGCGTCGATGCGGTGCAGCTGGTAGAGGTCGACGTGGTCGGTGCCCAGCCGGCGCAGGCTCGCGTCGATCGACGCCTTGATGTGCTCCGGGCGGCCGTTCTGGCCGTAGACGGGCCGTCCCTCGTCCGAGCCGGTCAGCACCAGGCCCACCTTGGTGGCCAGTACGGCCCGCTCCCGGTAGGGCCCCGCGAGCGCGCGGCCGACCAACTCCTCGTTGGTGTAGGGGCCATAGGCGTCTGCGGTGTCGATCAG
This sequence comes from Streptomyces sp. H39-C1, assembly GCF_027158125.1. Taxonomy (NCBI): domain Bacteria; kingdom Bacillati; phylum Actinomycetota; class Actinomycetes; order Kitasatosporales; family Streptomycetaceae; genus Streptomyces; species Streptomyces sp. H39-C1. Next base: position 29,977 of record NZ_JAPVLS010000078.1, on the reverse strand, counting down.
CGTCACACCCAGGTCGAGGGCGCGCCGGATGACGTCGACGGACACGGTGTCGTCACGGCCGCTCGGGTCGTAGGCATGGGTCATGCCCATGCAGCCGAGTCCTATGACGCCGACTTCGGGACCCTTGGTGCCGAGGGTGGTGGTGCGCATGGGTGCTGCTCCTTCGGACGGCAGCGGAGTCGGCCGGTCGCGGGACGACGGACCGCGGAACCGACCCGCTGCGTGATCGGCGACGATCATCACCTTGCCGTATGACAGTGCGCCCGGTCTCATGGATATTCCGGCCGGCCGCCCACTGCGGCGACCGCCGCCGCGCCCGTACGGCAGCCCGCGGCTGCGGATTCAGCCAGGTCGGCGCCGGTGAGCCGGGCCGCCAGGAAGCCGCCGGCGAAGGCGTCGCCGGCGCCCGTGGTGTCGACGGCGTCGGCCGCGACCCCGGGCACGCGGGCGGTGACCTTTCCCCGTTCGGCGACCAGCGCACCCGCGCCGCCGAGTTTCACCACCGCCACTCCATGGACGGCGCTCAACTGCTGGGCGGCGCGCACCGGATCGGGGTCACCGGTCAGTAACCGGGCCTCCGCGAGATTCGGCAGCAGCAGCTCGGCGCCCGCGATGGCGTCCAGGAAAGGGCGGACCCCGAGCTGCTGGATGAAACCGGTGGAGGCGGGGTCCACGCTCACCGGGATGTTCCGGGCGCGGGCCGCGGCCATGGCCAGCGCGGTGAGTTCCCGGCCCGGCCCGTTGAAGAACAGATAGCCGGAAAGGTGCAGCCGGCCGGCGCCGTCGAGCAGCGCCGCGTCCCAGTCCTCCGGGCCGAGCCGCACGCTCGCGCCGCTGTCGGTGACCAGGGTGCGCTCCGCCGCCGCGTCGACCAGCGCGATCACGACGGCGGTCGGCAGCGACGGGTCGACGCGCAGATGGGGCTGTACCCCGCAGCGCCGCAGTACGTCCCGGTGCCAGTCGGCGGAATCCGCCCCGGCGCGAGCCAGCAGCCGCACGTCGGCCCCGGAACGGGCGGCCCAGGAAGCGGTGTTGGCGCCGGACCCGCCGGGTCGGACCGCGATCCTGGCGGAGGTGTCGGTGTCGGGCGCGAGGGGTTTGTCGTGCAGGGCCACGATGTCGGTGACGACGTCACCGATGACCACCAGAGATGTCCCGGCCTCGGCGGCCGTCATATGTGCCGCGACCAGTCCGCGGCGATCGCGGAGGCGAGCCGGACATTGCCCCGCACCGCCGCCAGATTCGCCTCCAGGGAGGCGCCGCCGGTGTGTTCGGCGAAGTACGCGAGCAGAAACGGCGTGATGGCCTGCCCGGTGACCCCCGCCGCGCGAGCCGCCTCATGCGCGTCGACCAGGACCCGGTCGTGCAGCGCGGGATCGAGCTGCTCCGCCTCGGGGACGGGATTGGCCACGATCAGCGCGGCGCCAGGACCGCCCAGCGCGTCCTGGGCGCGCATCACGGCGGCGACCTCGGACGGTTGCTGCAGCGTCCAGTCCAGTGGCTCACCGGAACTCGTCAGGTAGAAGCCGGGGAAGGTAGCGGTACGGAAGCCGAGGACGCCGACGCCCAGCGTCTCCAGCCGCTGCAGGGTGGCCGGCACGTCCAGTATCGACTTCACGCCCGCGCAGACGACCGTGATGCGGGTACGGGCGAGCAGCCTGAGGTCCGCGGACTCGTCCTGATGGCTGACCCAGTCGCGGTGCACCCCACCGAGACCGCCGGTGGCGAAGACCCGGATCCCGGCACGGGCGGCCAGGAACGCCGTGCCGGAGACCGTCGTCGCGCCGCCGGCACCGGTGGCGAGCGCCGGCGCGAGGTCCCGGAAGCCGAGTTTGCGCAGGCCCTGGTCGCTCGCGACCCGCTCCAGCTGATCCTTGCCGAGCCCGATGTGCGCCGTCCCGTCGAGCACGGCGACGGTCGCCGGGACGGCGCCCGCGGCACGGACGATGTCCTCCAGTTCCACGGCCACCCGGAGGTTGCGGGGCCGGGGGAGACCGTGGGCGATGATCGTCGATTCGAGGGCCACCACCGGCGTGCGCCGGTCGAGGGCGTCCCGCACTTCGTCGGAGAGCGCAAGGGACAGCGAGGAGGGAACGACTGTACGAGGGTCCATCTCTCATTCCTGTCGGACCGCCGGCATTCCCAAACCTCCAGCTCACACCTCCCTCCACAGCTCCCTTTCCGGCTCGCCGCCGGCGGTGGGCGGATCGATGCCCGTCAGCTCGCCGTCGAGCCGCACCCAGCGTGTGATGCCGATGCCGTGCAGGAACGGAAGATCGTGTCCGGCCACGATCAGCGCTCCCCGGTACGAGGCCAGGGCCGCCGTGAGCCGGCGCACGCTGGCCAGGTCCAGATTGTTCGTCGGCTCGTCGAGCATCAGCAGCTGCGGAGCGGGATCGGCGAGCATCAGCGCGGCGAGCGACGCGCGGAACCGTTCACCGCCCGAGAGGGTGCCGACCGGCTGGTCCGCGCGCCCGCCCCGGAAGAGGAAACGGGCCAGCCGCGCCCTGATCTGGTTGTCGGTCGCGCCGGGCGCGAAGCGGGCGACATTGCCCGCGACCGTCAGCTCGTCGTCGAGGAGGTCGAGCCGCTGCGGCAGGTACCGCATCGGCACGTGCGCCACCGCCTCGCCCGCCACCGGCTCCAGCTGCCCGGCGATCGTCCGCAGCAGAGTGGACTTGCCCGCCCCGTTGCGGCCCAGGAGCGCGATCCGTTCCGGGCCGTGCACGTCCAGGTCGGCGCGGGCGCCGTAGCGGACCTGCAGCCCGCGCAGGGTCAGTACGGTCCGGCCGGCGGGGACGGTGGTGTGCGGCAGGTCGATGCGGATCTCGTCGTCGTCCCTGACCGCCTCGACGGCCTCGTCGAAGCGCTCCTTGGCCTCCTCCAGCTTCTCGGTGTGCAGGATGCGGTGCTTGCCGGCAGAGACCTGGGCATCGCGCTTGCGCTGGTTCATCACGATCTTCGGCTCGCGCTTCTGGTCGGACATCTTCTGGCCGTAGCGGACCCGGTGGGCCAGCTTGACCCGGGCCTCGGCCAGGTCGCGCTTCTGCCGGCGCAGATCGGTCCCGGCCGCCCGCACCATCCGTTCCGCGGCCTCCTGCTCGACGGCGAGCGCCTCCTCGTACGCCGAGAAGTTCCCGCCGTACCAGTGCGTCTCGCCGCCGCGCAGATCGGCGATCCGGTCGACCAGCTCCAGCAGCTCCCGGTCGTGGCTGACCACGAGCAGCAGCCCGGACCAGGACGCGACGGCCTCATGGAGGCGGCGCCGGGCGTCCAGGTCCAGATTGTTGGTCGGCTCGTCGAGCAGCAGGACGTCCGGCCGGCGCAGCAGCAGCGCGGCCAGCCGCAGCAGCACCGACTCCCCGCCCGACACCTCGCCGATGGTGCGGTCGAGGGTGATGTGGCCGAGGCCGAGCTGGTCGAGGGTGGCGCGGGCGCGCTCCTCCACGTCCCAGTCGTCGCCGACCGCGGCGAAGTGCTCCTCGCTCGCGTCACCGCCCTCGATCGCGTGCAGGGCGGCGCGGGCCACGTCGATGCCGAGCGCGGTGTCGACCCTGACGGACGTGTCGAGCGAGACGTTCTGCGGCAGGTAGCCGATCTCGCCGGAGACCTTCACCGTTCCCCCGGCCGGGCGTAGTTCACCGGCGATGAGCCGGAGCAGCGTCGACTTCCCCGAGCCGTTGAGTCCGATCAGGCCGGTGCGGCCGGGGCCGGCGGCGAAGTCGAACTCGTCGAGCACGGGGGTGCCGTCCGGCCAGGAGAAGGAGAGGCGGGAGCAGGTGATGGAAAGGGGGGTGAATGCCATGAGGGCCTCCTGGTTGCTGGATGAGAGGGCAACTGTGGAGACACCGGAACGCGACGCGGCTCAACCCCTGAGGGGGAGATGGAGTGGGTGATGACGCCCTGGCGGAACGGAAGGCGGGTCACTGCCGAGGTCGCACTCGGGCACGCGGGAATCCCCACGGGCACGGTGTCTCATGACCTCAGACGCGCAACGGCCTTCTCCAATCGACGACAACAGGGCCGAGAAAGACGTTACGCCGGGGGTCGGTGGGCGTGCAACGCCTTTTCTGACTGCCGGCCGGGCGGCCGGTGGGTCCCGTGGCCGGGGGTCGTGTGTCCGGGGTCGCGTGGCCGGGGTGCCTTCTTCCGTGACGGCGCGCGATGTGCTGAGGTGATGCCCATGGTTGACGACTCCGCATATCCCACGGTGCCGCTCCACCCCCACACGGTCCCCGCCCACGAGGCGGAGGCGCGCAGCCGCACCTTCCACGAGGTCATGGCGAGCCGACGGACCGTGCGGGACTTCTCCTCCCGGCCGATCCCGCAGGGCGTCGTCGAATGGGCGATCCGCACCGCGGCCACCGCCCCGAGCGGGGCGAACGTGCAGCCCTGGCGGTTCGTCGTCCTCACCGACCCGGAGCGCAAACGTGCCCTGCGCGAGGCGGCGGAGGCCGAGGAGCGCGAGTTCTACGAGCGCCGGGCCTCCGAGGAGTGGCTGGCGGCGCTCGCCCCGATCGGCACCGACTGGCACAAGCTGTTCCTCGAGGACGCCCCGGCCGTCATCGTCGTCTTCGAGGTCCACAAGGGCCCGGAATCGCCCCGGCCCTACTACACCAAGGAGTCGGTGGGGATCGCCGTCGGCCTGCTGCTGGCCTCGCTCCACCAGGCGGGCCTGGCCACCCTCACCCACACACCGAGCCCGATGCGCTTCCTGAACGACGTCTGCGACCGCCCTCCCGAGGAGCGCGCCTCGTACGTCATCCCGGTCGGCTACCCGGCGGAGGGCGCCCGGGTCCCGGACATCCACCGCAAGGACCTCGACCAGGTCGTGGTCCGGCTCTGACCGGTCAGGCCGGCTGTACCGGCTCCCGGGGAGCGCCGCGCGGATAATGATTTGGTCCTGCGTCCCCCACCGCGTAGGGTTGGGTTCACCGACGCGGGGTGGAGCAGCTCGGTAGCTCGCTGGGCTCATAACCCAGAGGTCGCAGGTTCAAATCCTGTCCCCGCTACTTACACAGCAGGCCCGGTGCGCAAGCACCGGGCCTGCTGCTTTGTCATGTGCCGGTTCCGGCCCGGCCGCCGGCGCCCGTCTGCTGCGGCGCAAATGAGGTGATCGGGAAGATCCGTTGGGATATACCGGACCGATGTATGAGCAGAGATCCGGTGCCGACCGATCGCCCGTCGTCCTCCATGTCCCGCACAGTTCACGGACGCTGACTCCCGCCGCCCGGAGGAGCGTTCTGCTGGACGACGCCGTGCTGTCGCGGGAGCTGGACCACATGACGGACGCCCATACCGATCTCATCGCCGGCCGGGCGGCGGACGGTGCCGCCGTCACGCCCTGGACGCACGCCAATCTGCTCTCGCGCCTCGTCGTCGACCCGGAGCGATTCCCCGACGAGCGGGAGGAGATGCGGGCCGTGGGCATGGGCGCGGTCTACACCGGCACCTCGCACCGCGGGCGGCTGCGCGACGACGACCCCGACCACGAACGGGAGCTGCTCGCCGAGCACTTCGACCCCTACGCGGCAGCCTTCACCGAGCTGATCGACGCCCGCCTCGCCGCCACCGGCCGCGCCGTCATCATCGATGTGCACTCGTACCCGTCCCGGCCGCTGCCCTACGAACTGCACGCGGCCGGCGCCCGCCCCGCGATCTGTCTGGGCACCGACGAGCACCACACCCCGCGCTGGCTGCTCGACGCCGCCCGCCGGGCCTTCGCGGAGTGCGGTGAGCTCGGCCTCAACACCCCGTTCGCGGGCTGCTACGTCCCGCTCAAGCACTACGGCCACCGCACCGAGGTGTCCGCGCTCATGATCGAGATCCGCCGGGACCTCTATATGAGCGAGCCGGGCGGAGCGCCCACCGGTGGTCTGTCCGCCGTGGTGCGGGCACTGACCGCGCTCGTCGACGCCGTCACGGAGCCGGCGGCCCGTCCAGCTCCTTGACGAGCCGCTTGGGGGCGATCACGCGATAGCTCTCCTCCGTCCAGTCCGACAACAGCTCCGCGGACGGGACGCCCTCGTCGAGCGGGATCCGGACCCAGCCCGCCTTGCCCAGGCCGTAGCCGGCCGGTTCGGCGCCGGGAGCGGTCATCGCGTGGGCGTGCACGTCCTCGTCCTTGAGCTTCACGGTGATGGCCGGCGGATAGCTGCCGTCCTCGACACCGAGGAAGATGAAGACCTTCTTGTTGACCTTGATGACGGACTCGCCCCAGGGGAACTCCTCGACCGCCTCCGGCAGCCGCAGGGCGAACGCGCGGACCTTCCCGCGGACGGCGAGCGGATCGTGGGCGCGGCGGGGCATGGCGACTCCAGGAGCTCGGCGGCGGACCGTGGCTGTCTGTGATCGATGGTAGGGCCGGGGTCCGACAGCCCGCCTGCCGTGCACGCCCACGCCCGTGATCACCCGCCGGAGCCGGTACGCCGGAGCCGGTAGGCCAGGGCCGGTACGCCGGCGGCAGCGGTGTCACGACCCCGGCGGCTGCTCCGGGCGGGTGTGGATGACGGTGTCCAGGATGCGTGACCACTGCCGGACGATGCCCGCGCGGCGAGCCGAGTCGTCACTGAGCAGGTTGGCCAGCCCGAGGCCGCGGGCCATGTCCAGGGTGGCCTGGACGGATTCCCGGACGCCCTCGACGGATTCGTCGGCGTCCAGGAACTCCACCGCGAGACGGTGTGCCTCGCGGCCTATCCGGGCCTCCAGGGCGTTGACCCGGGGCCGCAGCTGTTCCTCGTCCGCGGCCGCGACCCACAGGTGGAGGGCGGCGCGGAAGAGCGGGCCGGTGTAGACGCCGACGAGCATGTCGACGACGGCGCGGGTACGGGACTCACCGTCACGGGGCAGTGCGCGGGCCCGTTCCCGGACGGCGTCCAGCCACTCCTCCGCGACATGCTCGATCGCGGCGGTGAAGAGGTCCTCCCGGGTCGGGAAGTGGTGCTGGGCCGCGCCCCGGGTGACCCCGGCGCGTTCGGCCACGGCGGCGACCGTGCTGCCGCTCCAGCCGCGTTCCGCCAGACAGGAGACGGCCGCCTCCAGCAGCTTCCGCCGGGTGGCGCGGCTGCGGTCCTGCTTGGGGGCCCGGGTGGTCACCACGCCCATGACGGACTCCGGCGTTCGGCGAAGGACCGTATCCCCTCCGCCGCCTCGGGCGAGGCGAAGAGCCGGGCGGACTGTTCGGCCAGTGCCGCCGTGTCCCGGTCGAAGGTACGCAGCACCTCTGCGGTGGTGAGCCGTTTGGACTCGGCGAGACCCTGCGGCGAGGCGGCCCGCAGACCGTCCAGGATGCCGTCCAGCGCGTCGGCGGTCGCGCTCACCAGGCCGATCCGGACGGCCTCCGCCGCGTCGAAGACCTCGCCCGTCAGGTAGTAGCGGGCGGCCGCGCGCGGGTCGGTGCGCGGCAGGACGGTGAGCGAGATGACGGCCGGGGCCAGGCCTAGCCGCGCCTCGGTGAAGGCGAAGCTCGCTCCCTCGCCGGCCACCGATATGTCGCACGCCGCGAGCAGCCCGAGACCGCCGGCCCGTGCGTGGCCGGTGACCTCGGCGACCACGGGCTTGGGCGACTCGACGATGCTCCGCAGCAGCTCCGCCAGGCCGAGCGGCCCTCCGGCGGCCGGATCCTTGAGGTCGGCGCCCGCGCAGAACGTGCTCCCGGTGTGGGTGAGCAGGATCGCGCGGACGCCGGGGTCCTTGACCGCCTCGTCGAGCCCTTCGCGCAGCTCGGTGACCAGGCGGGCCGACAGGGCGTTGCGGTTGTGCGGCGAGTCCAGGGTGAGCAGGGCGATACCGCGCTGGTGGTCGCGGCGTACGAAGGGCGCGTCGGACACGATCGGTCTCCTCCATGCGGATCGGCAGGCCGCGGCGGGCCCGGCGGGACTCGTCGGGCCCAGAAGGACTCGGGGCCCCGGACTCGGTGTGCATCACCGTGAATGGGTGGATATCAGTATGACTTGGGCAGGCCCAGGGTGTGGTGCGAGACGAAGTTGAGGATCATCTCACGGCTGACCGGAGCGATCCGGCCCACGCGGGACGCGGTGAGCAGGGCGGCCAGCCCGTACTCGGTGGTGAGCCCGTTGCCGCCGAGTGTGTGCACGGCTTGGTCGACGGCCTTGGCCCCGGCCTCGGCGGCCGCGTACTTCGCCATGTTGGCGGCCTCGCCCGCCCCCATGTCGTCGCCCGCGTCATAGAGGTAGGCGGCCTTCTGCATCATCAGCCGGGCGAGTTCCAGCTCGATGTGGGCGACCGCGAGCGGGTGGGCTATCGCCTGGTGGGCGCCGATGGGGGACTGCCACACCTGGCGGGTGCGGGCGTACTCGACGGCCTTGTCCAGAGCGAACCGGCCCATGCCCAGCGAGAACGCGGCGGTCATGATCCGCTCCGGGTTGAGGCCCGCGAACAGCTGCAGCAGCCCGGCGTCCTCGTCGCCGACCAGGGCGTCGGCCGGCAGCCGCACATCGTCGAGGAAGAGCTGGAACTGCTTCTCGGGAGCGCCCAGTTCCATCTCTATCTGCCGGTATTCGAACCCCGGTGTCTCCCGGTCGACGATGAACAGACACGGCTTGAGCTTGCCGGTGCGCGCGTCCTCGGTGCGGCCGACGATGAGCGTGGCGTCCGCGATGTCCACACCCGAGATGAAGACCTTGCGCCCGGTCAGCAGCCAGTCGTCGCCGTCGCGGCGGGCGGTGGTGGTGATGCGGTGCGAGTTGGAGCCGGCCTCGGGCTCGGTGATCCCGAAGGCCATCCGCAGCGACCCGTCAGACAGCCCCGGCAGCCAGCGGCGCTTCTGTTCCTCGGTGCCGAAGCGGGCGATGACGGTGCCGCAGATGGCGGGGGAGACGATGAGCAGCAGCAGTGGGCAGCCGGCCGCGCCCAACTCCTCCAGCACTATGGAGAGTTCGGCCATGCCGCCGCCTCCTCCGCCGTACTCCTCGGGGAGGTTCACCCCGAGATAGCCGAGCGCGCCTGCCTCCCGCCACAGCTCGTCGGTCTGCTTCCCCGCGCGGACGGCCGCGGTGAAGTAGTCGCGGCCGTAGCGCCGGCCGAGATCCCCGACGGCGGCACGCAGGGCGCGCCGCTCGTCGCTTTCCAGGAGTGCGCTGTCGAAGGTGCCTTGGCTGGTGGTCATGGGCGTGCTTCCTCCTTGACGACGGCGAGTACGGCGCCGACGTCGACCTGACGGCCGACCTCGGCGTTCAGTGCGGTGAGCGTTCCCGAGGCGGGAGCGGTGATCCGGTGCTCCATCTTCATCGCCTCGAGCCAGAGCAGCGGGCGGCCCGCTTCGACGTGGTCGCCGACGGCGAATTCACCGATCCGGATGACGGTGCCGGGCATGGGAGCGAGCAGCGAGCCCGGCTCGGTGCCGCTGACCGGTTCCGGGAAGCGCGGTAGGGCGGTGAAGGCGAACGCGCCGAGTGCGCAGTCGACATGGACCCGGTCGCCGTAGACCGCCACGTCGAACGCGCGGCGTACCCCGTCCGCCTCCAGGACGACCTGGCCGCGTTCCGCGTGCAGCAGCCGCACCCCCGGATGGTCCGGGGCGTCCAGGCCGGAACGGGTGAGGCGGTACCGGACCTCGTACGGCTCGGCGCCGGGCACCGTCGCGTAGTTCTTGGTCTGCGGCTGGGAAGGGACGTTTCGCCAGCCGCCGAACGCGGAGCGGCCCGACGCGTCGGACAGCGCGGCGGCGAGCGCCGCCAGCCGTACGGGACCGGTGTCCGCGCCGTCGCCGGCCAGTACCGAGCTGTGCTGTTCCAGGAACGCGGTGGAGTGCCGGCCCGCCGCGAACTCCGGGTGCCGCAGCACGCGCACCAGCAGCTCCCGGTTGGTGACCGGGCCGTGCAGCCGGGCACGTTCCAGGGCGCGGGCGAGCAGCCGTACGGCCTCGTCCCGGGTGTCGGCCCAGGCGATGACCTTGGCGAGCATCGGGTCGTAGTGCACGCCGATGGTGTCGCCGCTCACCACCCCTGAGTCGAGCCGCAGTTCGGGCAGTTCGGGCAGCTCCATCCGGTGCAGGACGCCGGACTGCGGCTGCCAGCCGCGTGCCGGGTCCTCGGCGTACAGCCGGGCCTCGATCGCGTGGCCCTGCGGCGCGGGCGGCTCCGCCGGCAGCGCGGCGCCCTCGGCTATCCGCAGCTGGAGCTGTACGAGGTCGAGTCCAGTCACACATTCGGTGACCGGGTGTTCGACCTGGAGGCGGGTGTTCACCTCCAGGAAGAACGGACGGCCGCCCGGCGTCACCAGGAACTCGACGGTGCCGGCACCGGTGTAGCCGATCGCGCGGGCGGCCGCGGAGGCGGCGTCGTGCAGCGTACGGCGCAACTCGTCGCCGATGCCCGGCGCCGGGGTCTCCTCGATCACCTTCTGGTGCCGGCGCTGCACCGAACAGTCCCGTTCGCCGAGCGTCCACACCGTTCCATGGGTGTCCGCGAGGACCTGCACCTCGATATGCCGGCCCGTCTCCACGAACGGCTCGACGAAGACCTCACCGTCGCCGAAGGCCGAGGCCGCCTCGGCACGCGCCGCGGCCAACTCCTCGTCCAGCAGCGCGAGATCCCGCACGATCCGCATGCCGCGCCCGCCGCCGCCGGCCGCCGCCTTCACCAACACCGGGAGGTCGTCCGGACCGATCGACTCCGGCCGGAGACCGGTCAGCACCGGAACGGAGGCCGCCGACATGATGCTCTTGGCGCGGGTCTTGGACCCCATGGACTCGATCACGCCGGGGGACGGGCCGATCCAGACCAGCCCCGCGTCGAGCACGGCCTGGGCGAAGCCGGCGTTCTCGGAGAGGAAGCCGTATCCGGGGTGGACGGCGTCCGCACCCGCCGCCTTGGCGGCCGCGACGATCAGATCGCCGCGCAGATACGTGTCGGCGGGAGCGTTCCCCGGCAGGCGTACGGCGGTGTCGGCCTCCCGTACGTGCGGGGCGCCGGCGTCCGCGTCGGAGTACACCGCGACCGTGGCGATCCCCAGGTCACGGCAGGTGCGGAAGACCCGCCGGGCGATTTCGCCGCGGTTGGCCACCAGAACGGACTCGATCATCACTGCCCTCACATCCGGCATCACTGCCCTCACATCCGGAAGACGCCGAAGCCGCCACGCGCGCCCTCGACGGGCGCGCCGTGCAGGGCTGACAGGCACAGGCCGAGTACGGTCCGCGTGTCGCGCGGGTCGATGACGCCGTCGTCGTAGAGCCGTCCGGACAGGAACATCGGGAGCGACTCGGACTCGATCTGCTGCTCGACCATGGCGCGCAGCGCGGCGTCCGCCTCGTCGTCGTACGGCAGTCCCTTCGCCGCCGCCGACTGGCGGGCGACGATCGAGAGCACCCCGGCGAGCTGGGCGGGCCCCATCACGGCGGACTTGGCGCTGGGCCAGGCGAAGAGGAAGCGCGGGTCGAAGGCCCGGCCGCACATGCCGTAGTGGCCGGCGCCGTAGCTCGCGCCCATCAGGACCGACAGATGCGGGACCTTGGAGTTGGCGACCGCGTTGATCATCATGGCGCCGTGCTTGATGATCCCGGCCTGCTCGTACTCCTTGCCGACCATGTAGCCGGTGGTGTTGTGCAGGAAGAGCAGCGGGATGTCCCGCTGGTTGGCGAGCTGGATGAACTGCGCGGCCTTCTGCGATTCGGCGCTGAACAGCACGCCCTGCGCGTTGGCGAGGATCCCGACGGGGTAGCCGTGCACCTCGGCCCAGCCGGTGGCCAGGCTCGGCCCGTACAGCGGCTTGAACTCGTCGAACCGCGAGCCGTCGACGACGCGGGTGATCACCTCGCGGGGGTCGAAGGGCGTCCGCAGATCGCCGGGGACGATACCGAGCAGCTCGTCCTCATCGTGCAGCGGCGGTTCGACGGACGCCCGCGGGGCCGGGCCCTGCTTGCGCCAGTTGAGGCGGGAGACGACGCGGCGGGCGGTCCGCAGGGCGTCGGGCTCGTCGAGGGCGTAGTAGTCGGCGAGACCGGAGACCCGAGCGTGCATGTCGGCGCCGCCCAGCGACTCGTCGTCGCTCTCCTCGCCGGTCGCCATCTTGACCAGCGGCGGTCCACCGAGGAAGACCTTCGACCGGTCCTTGACCATGATCACGTGGTCGGACATGCCGGGGATGTACGCCCCGCCCGCGGTCGAGTTGCCGAAGACGACGGCGATGGTGGGGATCCCGGCGGCCGACAGCCGCGTCAGGTCCCGGAACAGCGCGCCGCCGGGTATGAAGATCTCCTTCTGGCTGGGGAGATCGGCGCCGCCGGACTCGACGAGGCTGATCACCGGCAGCCGGTTGGCGAAGGCGATCTCGTTGGCGCGCAGCGCCTTCTTCAGCGTCCACGGGTTGCTGGCGCCGCCGCGCACGGTCGGGTCGCTGGCGGTGATCAGACACTCGACGCCCTCCACGACGCCGATGCCCGTGACCAGCGAAGCGCCCACCGGGTAGTCGCTGCCCCAGGCGGCGAGCGGTGAGAGTTCGAGGAACGGGGTGTCCGGGTCGAGCAGCAGCTCGATGCGCTCGCGGGCGGGCAGCTTGCCGCGCTTGCGGTGCCGCTCCACGTACTTCGCTCCGCCGCCGTCGATCGCGGCGGTGTGCGCGGCGTCGACCTCCGCGAGCCGGGCGAGCATGGTCGCGCGGTTGGCCGTGTACTCCTCGTCCGCGGTGTCCAGGAGAGTCATGCGCCGGCCCCGTCCTCTTGCGCGGATGCGGCGTCCGCCGACTCCGGCGCATTCACGGATCGAGGAGGGTCCACCGGCCTCGGCCGGGTCGGGGACTGCGGTTCGCGACCCGGTCCTGCCGGTCCCGCGAAGGCCTGTGCGATCTCCAGCCAGCGGTCCGCGTCCTCCCCCTCGGCGCGTACGGCCAGGTCGTCGCGGTGCCTGCGCTGGGTGGCCAGCAGACAGAAGTCGATCATGGGACCCGTCACCCGCTGCTCGGCGTCCTCGGGCCCGTACGTCCACAGCTCGCCGTCGGGCGCCGTCAGTTCGACCCGGAACTCCTCGGCGGGCGGCTTCAGTCCCCGTACGAAGTACGCGTAGTCGCGGGCCCGCACACCGATCCGGGCCACGTGCCGCAGCCGCCCGGTCGGCTCGCGCCGGGCGTCCAGGGCGTCGGCGACGTCCTGGCCGTGCGCCCAGGTCTCCATCAGCCGCCCGGTGGCCATCGAGGCGGCGCTCATCGGGGGCCCGTACCAGGGGAAACGCGTGCCGGGCGGCTGAGCGGCCAGGGCGTCGAGGAGGGCCTGGCGGCCCGTGCGCCAGCGGTTCAGCAGCTCGGCCGGCGGCAGCGACGCGCCCTTGCGGGCCTCGTCGTCGACGAACGTCTCGAACGTCGCGGCGGCCCGCTCGGTCTCCCGGGCGAACGCCTCGGGGTCGGTCACCGAGATCAGGGCGACGCCGTCGGTCCAGGCGAGGTGGGCGATCTGGTGGGCGATCGTCCAGCCCTCGGCGGGGGTGGGCGCCGCCCAGCGGTCCGCCGGGAGCGGCGCCACCAGCCGGTCGAGGTCTTCGCTCTCGGCCCGCAGGTCGACGAGCACGGACAGTGGATCGGCCATGACCACCCCTTGTTGACACCCGGTCAGCAACGTTGTGGGTCAGAGACTGGCAGTGCCGCCAAGAACAATCAAGCGTGCATGCATGATTTTCTGGCCGCACACGAAAACCGCCCATCGCCCCCGCGCTGGTGCGCAGGGGCGATGGGCGGTGCGAGCAGTGTCGCGTTCGCGCGCTGATCCGAGAGGGGTGGCCGCTCGGCCGGGCGTCAGGAGGCGCGGGCCGCCCGTCGCGCATCGAGCGCGAGCTTGCGCTCGTCGAACTTCACGGCCTGGTCGTTGAGGCCGCCCATGAACATGCCGAGCTCTTCCTGTGCCCGCAGTCCGTCCGGGCTCAGGCCGCTGACCTCGAGGACCTTGAGGTGGCGCAGCACCGGCTGCAGCACGTCGTCGTGGTGGATGCGCAGGTTGTAGATGCCGCCGATGGCCATCCGGGCCGCCGCCCGCTCGAAGCCGGGCATGCCGTGACCGGGCATCCGGAACTGCACGACGACATCGCGGATGGCCTGCATCGTCAGGTCGGGAGCGAGCTGCAGTGCCGCCGCGAGCAGGTTGCGGTAGAAGACCATGTGCAGGTTCTCGTCGGTCGCGATCCGGGCCAGCATCCGGTCGCAGACCGGGTCCCCCGACTGGTGTCCGGTGTTGCGGTGCGAGACGCGGGTGGCCAGCTCCTGGAAGGCCACGTAGGCCACCGAGTGCAGCATGCTGTGCCGGTTGTCGGACTCGAAGCCCTCCGACATGTGCATCATGCGGAAGCGCTCCAGCTCGACCGGGTCCACGGCACGGCTGGTCAGCAGGTAGTCACGCATGACGATGCCGTGCCGGCCCTCTTCCGCGGTCCAGCGGTGCACCCAGGTGCCCCAGGCGCCGTCGCGGCCGAAGAGCGAGGCGATCTCGTGGTGGTAGCTCGGGAGGTTGTCCTCGGTGAGCAGGTTCACGACGAGCGCGATCCGGCCGATGTCGGTGACCTTGGACTGCTCGGGGGCCCAGGCCTCGCCGCCCATGATCCCGTCGAAGTTACGGCCGTCGCTCCACGGCACGTACTCGTGCGGCATCCATTCCTTGGCTACGGCGAGGTGACGGTTGAGCTCGGTCTCGACGACCTCTTCCAGGGCGTACAGCAGCCGCGCGTCACTCCATGTGTCCGATCCGGGACGGTGGGATTCGGTGATGGTCACGGTGGCTCCTGATGGCTGGCAAGGCACCTACGGGGACGTAAGTTACGCTACCGTAGGTTATGAGTCGCCGAAAAGGCAACCGTCGCCCCGCTGGGTGTATGGAACGACTACCGACAGATACGGAATGACTAGCTCCGCGCGGACAGCTCGCGCAGCCGCACGGACAAGCACGTGACGCAGCCCTCCAGCTTCTCGAATTCGCTGATGTCGACCAGCACCGGCCGGTATCCCAGGCCGCTCAGCAGCTCCGCGCTCCGGGGAGCGCTCGCGGCCATGAGCAGCACATTTCCGCCGAGGAGCACCACGTGTGACCCACCCTCCTCCGGCATCGGTCGGAAGTGCGTAAAGATGGCCGGATCGTCGACCAGTGGCGGATATCCGATGATCGTTCCGTCCGGCAGGGCCGTCACCGCCGATTTCAGGTGCAGCACCTTCTTCACCGGGACGCCGACCACCCGCGCGCCCAGCGGCTCGAAGGCCGCACGCAGCTGCCGCAGGCCCTCCGCGTTGGTGCGCCCGCCCTGGCCGACGTAGATGGTGTCCCCGACCTTCAGGACGTCGCCGCCCTCCAGCGTCCCGGGCTCCTGGATCCGCCGCACCGAGCAGCCGAGCGCGACCGCGGCCTCCTCGGCGCCGGCCGTCTCCGGGCGCCGTGTGGGGGCGCCGGGGCGCGAGATCAGCGCCACGTCCCGGAACACGACCATGGTGTCCTCGACGAACACCCCGTCCGGGCAGTCGTCCGCCGGGGCGGCCTCAGTGGTCTCCCAGCCGTGCTCGGCCAGGACGGCGGTGTAGCGCTCCCACTGCCGCAGCGCGAGGGCGGGATCGACGGGCGAGCGCTCGATGTGCGTGACCAGGCCCTCGGCCAGGCGCGGACCGGGACGGCGGACGATCGCCTTCTTGCTGGGCATATAGGATCTGCTCCCTGATGAGTGCCACTCTTGTTGCCAAGGATCTTGCCGCAGGACACGGGGACCGAGTCCTGTTCTCCGGCCTCGAACTCGTCGTCGCCCCCGGCGATGTGATCGGCCTGGTCGGTGCCAACGGCGCCGGCAAGTCGACGCTGCTGCGGCTGCTCGCCGGGCTCGACACCCCCGAGCAGGGTGTGCTGCGGCTGAGCCCGCCCAGCGCCGCCGTCGGCCATCTGCCGCAGGAGCCCGAGCGGCGTCCCGGGGAGACCGTACGGGACTTCCTCGCCCGCCGTACCGGCGTCGCCGCCGCGCAGAGCGCGCTCGACGCCGCCACCCAGGCCCTCGTCGACGAGGCTCCCGGCGCCGACGACGCGTACTCCACCGGCCTGGAGCGCTGGCTCGACCTCGGCGGCGCGGACCTGGAGGAGCGCTCCGAGGAGGTCGCCGCCTCGCTGGGGCTGGCCATCGGCCTCGACCAGCAGATGACCTCGCTCTCCGGCGGCCAGGCCGCCCGCGCCGGCCTCGCCTCGCTGCTCCTCAGCCGCTACGACGTGTTCCTGCTCGACGAGCCCACCAACGACCTGGACCTCGACGGCCTCGACCGGCTGGAGAAGTTCGTCAAGGGGCTCCGCGCCGGCACCGTCGTCGTCAGCCATGACCGCGAGTTCCTCAGCCGCACCGTCACCAAGGTCGTCGAACTCGACCTCGCCCAGCAGCAGGTGAACATCTACGGCGGCGGCTACGAGGCGTACCTGGAGGAGCGCGAGGTCGCCCGCCGGCACGCCCGCGAGGAGTACGACGAGTTCGCCGACAAGAAGTCCTCCCTCGAAGCGCGCGGACAGATGCAGCGCTCGTGGATGGACCAGGGTGTCAAGAACGCCCGCCGCAAGGCGACGGACAACGACAAGATCGGCCGCAAGTTCCGCAGCGAGGCGTCCGAGAAGCAGGCCGCGAAGGCCCGCCAGACGCAGCGCATGATCGAACGCCTCGACGTCGTCGAAGAGCCCCGCAAGGAGTGGGAGCTCAAGATGGAGATCGCCGCGGCGCCCCGGTCCGGGGCCGTGGTGGCGACGCTGCGCGGAGCCGAGGTCCGCCGCGGGGACTTCACGTTCGGCCCGGTGGACCTGCAGATCGACTGGGCGGACCGGGTCGCGATCACCGGCGCCAACGGCTCCGGCAAGTCCACGCTGCTTGCCGCGCTGCTCGGCCGGCTCCCGCTGGACGCCGGCAACGCGGCACTCGGCCCGGGCGTCGTCGTGGGCGAGGTGGACCAGGCCCGCGGACTGTTCTTCGGCGACGAACCGCTGATGGACGCGTTCTCGCTGTCGGTCCCCGACCTGGAGCCCGCCGACGTGCGGACGCTGCTCGCCAAGTTCGGCCTCAAGGCCGCGCACGTGCTGCGCCCCGCGGCGACGCTGTCGCCGGGGGAGCGGACCCGTGCCGCGCTGGCCCTGCTGCAGGCCCGCGGCGTCAATCTGCTGGTCCTCGACGAGCCGACCAACCACCTGGACCTGCCCGCGATCGAGCAGCTGGAGTCGGCGCTCGCCTCGTACAACGGCACGCTGCTGCTGGTCACGCACGACCGGCGGATGCTGGACGCGGTGAGCACCACGCGGCGCATCGAGGTCGCGGACGGCCGGGTCTCCGAAGCCTGATCCGGGCGGGGTTCCGCGCGGGGTCCGCCGCGCGGAACCGGAATGCCGTGGGCCA
Organism: Streptomyces sp. H39-C1; assembly: GCF_027158125.1. NCBI lineage: Bacteria > Bacillati > Actinomycetota > Actinomycetes > Kitasatosporales > Streptomycetaceae > Streptomyces > Streptomyces sp. H39-C1. Next base: position 12,644 of record NZ_JAPVLS010000078.1, on the reverse strand, counting down.
CGTCCAACCCGTGACCGTTCAGGAACCGGGAGACCGGGAGGCCGTCGGATGCGCGTATGGGTAGGGGCAGTTGCCGTGGTGGCGCTGCTGAGTGCGGCCGGCTGCGGTGCGGATCATCCGTTGACGAACGACAAGAACAACGGGCTCCGCTGCGACTCCATCGTCGTGGGCGAGTCGTCGGACGGCACGCACATCTGCCTCGACGTGGGCAGCTCGGTACGCGTCTCGCTGCCGGGTGCCGGCTGGGGCCCGGTGACCACGTCCGGTGCCGGCCTGACCGAGATGTCCGCCGACACCTTCCGCGGCTCCTCCCGCGGCATCGTGAAGCTGACCGCCGCTCGGAAGGTCTGCCCCGCGCCTTCGGCGCCCGGCATGGTCTCCTGCCACGCCCTGCAGGCATGGACCGTGACGGTCGGCGTGCGGCAGCCATAGACACGGACCCGGACAGGCTGTGGGGGCCTGCCCGGGTCCGTCTGACGTCCTTCGACTTCCTTGCGGGACTACCTCAACCAGCCGTGGTTCAGCTGATGTTGAGGGCGGTGTCGTCGAGTACGAAGCTCGTCTGGAGGCTGGAGTCCTCGGTGCCGGTGAACGTGACCTTCACCGACTGCCCGGCGAAGGAGGAGAGGTCGAAGGACTTCTGCGCGTAGCCGGTGTTCTTGTTGAGGTTGGAGTACGTGGCCAGCGTGGTGGTGCCGGCCTTCACCGTCAGGTTGTCGTAGGCGGTGGAGGTGGTCGTCTCGGCGGTGTCGATGTGCACCCAGAACGTCAGGGTGGCGTGGCAGCCGCTGGGGACCGTCACCGTCTGGGCGAGCGAGTCGGTGTGGGTGGAGCCGTAGCCGTTGAGCCACGCCTTCCAGGAGCCGGAGTGGGCGGCCTCACTGGCGCTGTTGTCGACCACGCCGGCGGTGGCGGTCCAGGGACTGGCGGTGCCGGTCTCGAAGCCCGGGTTGCCGAAGAGCTGCGAGGTGCTGCAGCCGCCGCCGACCGGGTTGACGACCCAGGTGAAGGACGCGCTGCCGGTGGCGTTGGTGCCGTCCTTGGCGGTCACCGTCACGTTGTAGGTCCCGGCGGTGGTGGGCGTACCGCTGATCAGGCCGGTGGAGGGGTTGATCGTGACGCCCGGCGGAAGGCCGGTGGCGCTGTAGGTGAGGGTCTGTCCGCTGCCGGAGTCGGTGGCCTGGATCTGCAGGGAGACCGCGGTGTTGACGGTGCTCGACTGGCTGCCCGGGTTCGTCACGGTGACGGTGTTGCCGCCGGTCGAGCCGTTGGTGAAGGCGGCCGTGCCGTTGGGGGTGCCGAGACCGGTCGGGCCGTCGTAGCCGGCCTTGGCGGTGCACAGGTAGCTGCTGCCGCAGGAGCCGTTGGTGCCGGTGGTCACGTCGTTGAGCGACGAGGCGTGGGCGTAGGGGTACGAGGCCGGGGTGGTGCCCGCGGCCGGGGTGCCGGCGAGGGCGTAGACGGAGGCGATGATCGGCGCGGACGCGCTGGTGCCGCCGTACACGTTCCAGCCGCTCGCCTGGTAACTGTTGTAGACCGCGAGGCCGGTGGCCGGGTCGGCGACCGCCGAGACATCGGCGACGGTGCGCTTGGCACAGCCGGTGTCGGTCTGCCAGGAGGGCTTGGGGTCGTAGGCGGAGCAGCCGGAGCCGGCGCCGTCGCCGCTGGTGCTGCCCCAGACCTTCTCGGTCCAGCCGCGGGGGGTGCTGGAGCGGCTCAGCGAGGTGCCGCCGACCGCGGTGACGTACTGCGAGGCCGCCGGGTACTCGACGCCGTAGCCGCTGTCACCGGAGCTGACGGTGATCGCGACGCCGGGGTGGTTGAAGTACGAGGCGTCCGAGCTGGGGTCGGTGGAGTCCTCGCCGCCGCCGTAGCTGTTGGAGACGTACTTGGCGCCCATCGTGACCGCGCGGTTCACCGCGGCGCCCAGGTCCTCCATGGACGCCGTGGCCGCCTCGACGAGCAGGATGTGGCACTGCGGGCAGACGGCGCTGACCATGTCGACGTCGAGCGAGATCTCGCCCGCCCAGCCGGCGTCGGCCGGCGGGTAGCTGGTGCCGCCGTTCTGGTCGACCTTCTTGAAGCACCCGTTGGCGGTGGTGCAGGCCGGCAGGCCGTACGTGCTGCGATACGAACCGAGGTCCGCCTCGGCCTTGGGGTCGTCGTTGGCGTCGATGATCGCGACGGTCGCACCGGCACCGGCCGAAGGCAGGGCGTATGCGCTCTGCAGGTCAGTGGGGCCGTAGCCGGACGGGAGCGCGTTCGGGGCGAGGGTCAGGTGCTGGACCAGGTCGGTGCGGGCGAGTGCGTGACAGGCCATGTAGCCGGCCTGGGTGGGCTCCGAGCAGAGCCGCTCGGTGTGGGCGGTGGAGCTGCTCGCCGCGGCCGGGGCGGCCGTTGTGGGGGCGGCCGACGCGGTGGCCGGGCCGGCGACGGCCAGCATGCCGACGGAGGCCAGGGCCGCCGCCGACAGGACGGCGGTGACGCCGCGACGGGTGAGGCGTCCGGCGCGGGTGGGGGTTCTCGATGGCAATGAACAGCCCTCCATGGGGGGATCGGTCCCGGCGGCGGGCAACCGTCCACGGCAGTGTCATGGTCATGACACTGCCTGATGAAGAGAACGCCGCAGGGCTTCGCGTGGCGCACGTTCATTGGAGAGGAATGCGGCGGCGAGGGTGACGCCAACGCTGGGGGAACAACTGCCACCCCGTTCAGTGGTGGCCAACGCTGAACGTAGTGACACCTGCCCCAAGGGACTACCGGGCAATGGCAAAGTCTTCCTTTCGGTGGGTGATCCCGGGCGTATAGCTTGAGCGCTCATGGAGTTCGAAGAGGGTCCGGTCAACGACCTTGTGGCGCTGGGGCTCGCGCGGTACGAGGCACGCGTCTACCTCGCGCTCGTCAGACGCGAGTCGTACACCGCGGCGGAGGTGGCCCGCGAGGCGGACGTTCCCCGGCAGCGGGTCTACGACGTCCTCGACGCGCTCGTGCGCCGACGGCTCGCCGTCGCACGGCCCGGCCGGGTGGCGACGTTCTCCGCGATCGCGCCGGAACTGGCGATCGCCCGGCTGATGGCCCTTCAGCGGGAGTCGCTGGAACGGCTGGACCGGGTCTCGGCCGGGCTCGCCTCCGCGCTGCTGCCGATCTGGACCGACGGGCGCACGCACACCGATCCGCTCGACTACATCGAGGTGCTGCGCGACCCGAAGGTGATCGCCGAGCGTTTCGCGGACATCCAGGAGCAGGCCGGCCACGAGCTGCTCAGCTTCTGCAAGCCGCCCTTCGTCGCCCCCGCCGCCAACACCGAGGGCATCAAGGTCGTCCGCAGACTGCGCAAGGCCGGGGGAACGGTCCGGGCGATCTACACGCACGACGCGCTCGGCGACGCGGAAGTCCTGGAGAACGTCCGCCGGTTCGGCGAGGCGGGGGAGGAGGCGCGGTTCGCCGCCGAACTGCCGATGAAGCTGATCATCGCGGACGCCTCGCTGGTGCTGTGCGACATGCCCGACCCGGTGGCCGGAACCGGCTCCACCACCGCGCTCTTCATCGAGCACCCGGCCCTCGCGGGCTGTCTGCGCCTCGCCTTCCTGACCGTATGGGGGAGCGCCGAGACCCGGCCCATGGATCCGCCGTCGTGAGCAGTGCGGGGTTCCGACCGGGCTGGGGCGGCTCGGCCGGCGTGGGCGGCGCCGCCCGGCCGGGGTGGCCGGGACGCGTTCGGTCGCGCGTCACGGGAGTTAAAGTGGCCGCGTGGCCGTGTTCCTGCTCGGAGTCGGTGCCGCCTGCTGCCTCGGACTGGGTTTCGTACTGCAGCAGCGCGCGGCGCAGCGTGCCCCGCTCGCGGACTTCCTCTCCTTCCGACTCCTCCTCGATCTGATCAGGATGCCCCAGTGGCTGCTGGGCATGGCACTCATGATCGGCGGCCAGGTGCTCGGGGCGCTGGCCCTGGCGCGCGGCGAGGTGTCCCTCGTCGAACCGCTCCTCGCGACGAATCTGCTGTTCGCCCTGGCGCTGTCCAGATGGCTGTCGGGGCAGCCGCTGGGCCGGAGCGGCTGGGCGGGAGTCGCCCTGCTGGCCCTCGGCGTGACGGCGTTCATCGTCGCCGGGCAGCCGGCCGGCGGCGGCCCGGAGGCGGGAGCGTTGCGCCACTGGCTGGTGCTGGGGATCGTCGTCGGGCTCGCGCTGCTGCTGGTGGCCTGTGCCAAACGGCTGCCCGCCTCGTCCGAGGCGACCCTGCTGGCGCTGGCGGCCGGCCTGCTCTACGGGCTGCAGGACGCGCTGACGCGGATCTGCGGTGAGTTGGCCCGGGAGGACGGCGTCCAGATACTGGCGGTGCACTGGCAGCCGTACGTGGTCGCGGCGATCGGGCTCACCGGACTCGTCCTCGTCCAGAGCGCCTTCGAGACCGCCCCGCTGCGGATGTCGCTGCCCGCGCTGACGGCCGCACAGCCACTGGCGGGCATCGCCTGCGGCATCGGCTTCCTCGGGGACCGGCTGCGGGTGACACCCGGGGCGCTGGCCTGGGAGGCGGCCGGGCTCGCGGCGATCACGGTGGGGGTGGTGCTGCTGGGACGGCACCCGGCGATGCCGTGCGCGCAGTCCGACGGCCAGCCGGAGAAGGAATCCACGACGAGCGCGAGCTGAGGGTCGAGCCGTTCTGGCGGCCGAGTACGCGCCCGAACTGGTCGACGTCGCAGTTTCGCAGGGGCTCTCAGGCCCGGTCCCAGCCGGCTTCGACCCCGAGGAACCGCCCCAGATCGGCGACCTCGGCCTCGATGCCGCGCACGACGACGGCGTCGAGCGGCGGCCGGAACGGGTCGACGCGGACGGTGAGCCGGTCGCCGCTACCCCGCTCGTGCCGCCAGACGCCGACCACCTCGCCGTCCAGCAGCACGCACGGGGTGAGGAACCCGCCGCCGGTCGCGACGAGACGGGCGAAGGACGGGTCCAGCAGCAGATCCCGGTCGTGGTAGCCGAGCAGATACGGGTCGAAGTGCCCGATCAGCCGGACGGACGGGTTCGGCGGCCGTGGCGCGTCCGTGCCGGCCCCCACCCACAGCGGGCCGTCCGGTCCCGCGATCTCCGCCAGGTACTCCCCGGCCGCCTGGAACCCGCGCCGTGCCTGGCCGGCCGGCAGCCCCGACCACTTGGCGAAGTCCTTGTCGGTCGCGGGTCCGTAGGCGGACACGTACCGCTCGGCGAGCGCGGCCAGGGCCTCGGTCCCCGACAGGTCCGGCCCGGCGACGCCGTCGAGCCACTCCTCGCGCAGGACATAAGTCGACTTGTCACCGTCGGCCTCGGGTCCCCGGCACACCAGGCCCGTCGCCGCCGCGTACAGCATCAGATGGGCCGGCGCCTGGCTGCGCGGATCCAGGGTGAGGCCGAACTCGCCGAGGCCGCGCACGATGTCGTCGCGGAGCATCGGCGGGCGCCCGGCCAGCACCTTCTCCAGCGCGGGAAGCGCGCGGGCGCAGGTCTCCTCGTCCAGACCGAGCCGCAGTCGTCTGCCGCGCTGCGCGGCGGTGGCACGCGGGCCCAGTAGCGACGTCATCCAGCGCACGTCCGCCGCCGGGACGGCGTGCAGGGTGCCGCGCATCAGCCACGTACGGACCAGCGACCGGTCACCGGCGCCGCACGCCGCGTCGACGTCCCCGGCGGTGAGCCCCGAGGTCCTGGCGCGTACCTGCAACCGGCACGCCTTGGCGTCCTGCGCCTGCAGCGCGCCGGCCCGGCGCGCCGCCTCGACGACCCCGGCCCCGTCGCGCGGGCCGGCCAGCCCCTGCGCATGCACGCGCCAGGACCGCACCTGGGCGGGCGTCAGTTCCGGCATGGACCCCATCCTGCCGCACCTGCCGCCCAGGACTTGTGCATCCGGTCACGAACGGCCCGTTGACCCACCGTCGGCGAGCGACCGTGTCACCCCTTGCCGAAGTGCTCCAGCGGGAAGGCGCCGGAGGCCAGGGCGGTCTGGGTGAAGGATCCGGCCAGTTCGGTGAGGCGCGCGACGCCGGTGGCGCCGAGGTGCTCGTACGGGGCCCGGTCGACGCGGTCCGTCGCGGCTTCGATGTCCCGCCGCAGCTCGACGCCCGCGTCGGTGAGCTCGCCCGCCGTGTCGAGCAGCCCGCGCTCGCGCAGCCGGTCCTGGGCGGCGGCCCACTGCTCGGCCGTCCAGCCCCTGCTGGCCTGGACGAAGCGGGGGGTGAAGCCCTTGCCGGTCGCGGTGTGGCTGACGATGGCCTCCAGGCCGTCGAGTTCGGCCGCTACCAACGCGGCGAGGTGCCCGTCGCCCCGGTGCTCGCGCAGCAGCGTGGCGGCGTGCCAGAGCGCGAGGTGCGGCGCCGTCGGCACCGGCAGGTCGGCGTTGGCGGCGTAGAGCGGGCGGGCGGCCCGGTCGCAGGCCTCGGAGGCGCGCAGCGCCAGAGCGGCGGCCTCCGCCATCTCGGGCGAGGCGACGGTGTCCGCGCCGAGCAGCCGGGTGAGCGCGGTGTCGACGGCGCGCAGCCGGGCGTCGATGACGGCCTCGGGGGTGGCGATCGTCCAGGCGCGCGGGATGTGCCGGGCCACCAGGTCGTGGTTGAAGTTGTAGAAGGTCGCGGTGACGGTACCGGCTCCGACGGCCCCCAGCGGCGCCGCACGGCCCGCGAAGTACGTCATGCTGCCGGGTTCGAGGCCGAGCCGGGAGAGTTCGGCGGTGAACTCGGGCGAGAAGTACGTACTGGAGTGCAGCGGGTTGAGAGTGTTCTGACAGCGGCGCGACGCGCGGGGGTCCGAAGCGGTAGTAGTCATGGCCCCCAGGTTACCGACTGGTCAGCATGCTGCCGATAGGCATGCATACGTTCCGGCCACCGCGACGAAAAACGTTGCACGAGAGGTTCCAGAATCATGAATCGGTGGAAGGAACGGAAGCAAAGTGTCGAGATCGATAGTATTGACGTGTCAGCTGTACGTCCTACGGAGGCCCTGATGTCCACCGACATACCCGCACGCATGCTCCCGGTCACGGACCGGACCCGTCATCGGCGGCTGCGGGAGCAGGGCAGCGTGTCCCGCGACGACCTGGACGCGGTACTGGGCGCCGGCTTCATCTGCCATCTCGCCGTGGTGGTGGACGGCTCGCCGCTGGCGGTCCCCACGGTCTACGGGTTCGACGCCGCCGCCGACACGCTCTATCTGCACGGCTCGGCCGCCAGCCGCAGCCTGGTGCAGTCGCCCGGGGCGTCCGTCTGCGTCACCGTCACCCACATCGACGGTCTGGTGCTGGCCCGGTCCGTCTTCGAGCACAGCGTCAACTACCGCAGCGCGATGGTGCTCGGCGTGCCGCGTGCCGTCACCGATCCCGACGAGAAGCTGCACGGGCTGCGCGTCCTGGCCGAGCAGTCCGCGCCCGGCCGGTGGGACCACGCGCGCGGCCCGTCCCGCAAGGAGCTCGCCGCCACCACGCTGCTCGCGCTGGGGATCGACGAGGCCTCGGTGAAGACCAGCACCGGTCACACCGACGACGCCGACGGCCCCGACGGCGAACTGCCCGTATGGGCCGGGGTGCTGCCGCTGCTCCACACCTGGGGCGAGCCCGAGCCGGACCCGGCCCTGCGGGCCGGCATCCCGCTCCCGCCGCACGTGGCGGAACGGGCGGGCACGCAGGCGGGCTGACCATCCGGGGTGGTCTCCGCGGGACTGATCCCAGAAACGGATATCCGGGCCGGTTCAGCCCGCCGTCGGCGACCAGTCGAAGCGGGCGGGCCGCCCCTCAAGGAACGCGGCCACGCCCTCGGCCGTGTCCCCGCTCGCGCGCGCCTGCCGCTCCCAGTGCTCGATCCGCGCCGGGTCCAGGCCGGGCGCCGCGAACTCCTTCGCCGCGGCCTGGGTGAGCTGCGAGCGCGAGGCCAGGACCGCGGTGAACTCCGCGACCCGCTTGTCGAGTTGCCCGTCAGGGAGCACCTCGTCGACGAGCCCGGTCCGCAGCGCCCGCTCATGGTCGATCAACTCGGCCGAGAACAGCAGGTACTTGGCGGTCGCGGGCCCGACCAGGCCGACCAGTCGCCGGGTGGACGAGGCGGCGTAGACGATGCCGAGCCGGGCCGGGGTGACGCCGAAGCGCGCTCCCTCGGCAGCGAACCGCAGATCGCAGGCGGCGGCGAGCTGGCAGCCGCCGCCCACGCAGAAGCCGCGCACGGCCGCGACCGTCGGCTTGGGGAAGGCGGCCAGCGCCTCCTCGGCCCGGACCGCCGCGTCCTGTGTCCTGGCGGAGCCGCTGCCCGCCTCCCGCAGCCCTGAGATGTCCGCGCCCGCACAGAAGGTGCCGTCAGCGCCGGTGAGCACCAGGACCCGCACGGCGGGATCGGAGGCGAGCCCGTCCAGCAGACCGGGGAGCGCCTCCCACATCTCCGTGGTCATGGCGTTCCGCTTCGCCGGATTGCTGATCGTCACCGTTGCGGTGCCGTCCGCGATGTCCAGCAGCAGTCCGGGCTGTGGGCCGGGCTTCGGGCCGGGCTCGGGCATCCGGGCTCCCCTTCCGTATGTTCCGTGCGGCGTGATGTTCCGTTCGGCGTGGGTGTGGTGCGCAGGTGGCCGATCATCGGATCCTATCCGCGAACAAATAGGAGTAAAAAGGCTATACGGGACATTCATTCGACCGAGGCGAGGAGGCGGACGTGGCCGCACTCAGGAAGCGGGACCCGCGACCGGAGGCCCGGATCAGCCGCAGTTTCGGATGGCTTGCCGCACTCGGCGCCGTCCTGGTGCTGTGCGGGCTGTTCGGTCTCGCCTACACGGCCTTCGCCACCCTCACCTCGGTGCTGCTCTTCGGCTGGCTGCTGCTGATCGGGGGCTTCGTCGGCCTGCTGCACGCCGTCCAGTCACGCGACACGAACTTCTTCTGGCTCGCGCTGGTCGTCGCGGCGCTGAACCTGGCGGCGGGGGTCGTCGTCATCCGCAGGCCGGACGGCACCGCCGCGGCACTGACGATGTTCGCCGCGCTGCTCTTCCTGACCGGCGGGGTGTTCCGGCTGTTCGGCGGCCTGGTGGTGCGCGGACCGCAGACGCTCTCGACCGTGGTGCAGGGCGCGGTCGGCATCCTGCTGGGCGTCCTGGTGCTGGCCAACTGGCCGGAGAGCAGCCGCTACGTCCTCGGCTTCTTCTTCTCCCTCATGCTGCTCTTGGACGGCCTCGGACTGATGGCCGGCGGTATCGGCGGCCGGCGGGTCGTCGGCATGGTCACGGACGCCCGCACCGAGGCGGACGCCCAGGCGGAAGCCCGGCGGGAGGCCGTTGCGGGGGCGGGCCCGGAATCCGCGGCGTCGGCGGGACCGCCGAATGACCCGATGGTGGAACATTCCACGAAGCAGGAACAAGGCGATCGGAATCGGTCGCCCGAGTGACAAAAGTCTTTCGCTGATGGACATGAAGCGCCGAAAGGTGCGGACTTACGGGCACCCGCCCAGTGAACTGCCCCCCACTCCGGAGACTCGATCCGTGAGGCGGATCTCGCCGTCGGCCCGACAGCGGGCAGCGGCAAGAACTGCGGGGACACGTCACACGAAGGCGATGGTGGATGCCGTCATGGAGGTCCGCGGGAGCGTCCCGCCCGATCCGGCGACGGCCGAGGTGCCGGTCGATCCGGATGATCCGGGTGGTCCTGGCGCTTCGGGCGGGCCAGGCGGTCCGTTCGCTCCGCCGCCGCCGTACGCCGGGGCGTGGCGTTTCACCGCACCGGCGGTGGACTCCTCGGTACCCCAGGTCCGGCACGGTGTCCGGGATCTCATCACCGACCGGAAGGTGCCCGTCGGCGACGATCTGATGGCCGGCATCCTGCTGATCGTGTCGGAGCTGGTGACGAACGCGGTCCGGCACGCGGCGCTGCTGTCGCCGCAGATCACCATCGAGGTCGCGGTGGGCCCGGACTGGATCCGGGTCGGCGTCGAGGACAACCACCCCTACCGTCCCAAGGCGCTGGAGGCGGAGTACGGCGACACCGGCGGCCGCGGCCTGCTGCTGGTCAAGGCCATCACGGCGGAAGCCGGCGGCATGTGCGACGTGACGCACACTGACTCCGGCGGCAAGGTGATCTGGGCGCTGCTGCCACTGCCGTTCCCGAACTCCTGAGACGTGCCCGAACCCCTGAGGCTGAACCCCTGAGGCCGCGGAGCCGGTCCGCCGGGCCCGCTCCGCGGAGCCGCCCCGGCGGATCAGCGCGTTCCTACCAGCCGGCGTCGCCGGTCAGCTCGCGGATCGCGGGCAGCGACGCGTCCCACACCGTTCCGAACCAGGCGGAGAACGGCCCGCGCTCGCGGATCTCCTCCAGCTCCGGCGGCGTCACGAACGCGGTCTCGCCGATCTCCTCGGGGTCGGGCCGCAGCTGCGCCCGTACGAGGCCGACGAACAGGTGGTTGAACTCCTGCTCGACCAGCCCGGACGCCGGGTCCGGGTGGTTGTAGCGGACGGTGCCGGCCTCCCGCAGCAGCGCGGGAGCCGTTCCCAGCTCCTCGGCGGTGCGGCGGGCGGCGGCCACGAACGGCGGCTCGGCCGGGTACGGGTGCCCGCAGCAGGTGTTCGACCAGACGCCGGGGGAGTGGTACTTGCCCATCGCCCGGCGCTGGAGCAGCAGCCGGCCCTCGTCGTCGAAGAGGAAGACGGAGAAGGCGCGGTGCAGCCGGCCGGGGGCCAGATGAGCGGACAGCTTCTCGGCGGTGCCGATCGTCACACCGGCCTCGTCGACCAGCTCCAGCATGATCGGTTCCGCGACCCCGTTGCTGGAGGGATCCGTCGCGGGGGTGCCGGGCCGGCCGGTGGCGGGACTGGTTGGCATGTCCATCCTTCGCATTCGACGACAAGTCCTCAGTCTGCCTCACGCGCCGCTCACCGAAGTGGTTGCACCGCATGCTCCCTGTCACCCGGACGGGGTCGCTGGCACACGTGTGCCTCACGTTCCGGATGCCGGTGCGACGGCATGACGCACAGTGGCGGGGCCGCTACCGGTGACCCCCGTCGTCCGCGATGAGCTGCGGCGATGAAGGGCGCGAGAGCCGCGTCGGTGTCACCCGGACGGCCGGGTACGGCCACCGCACGGCCGCTGTTTGTTGCTGGCGCCCGGATCGACCATGATGATCACGTCATTCGCACGGCGGGGAGGGCCCCGGCGAAGCGCACGAGGAAGCAAACGGGTGGTGAACGGCCGCTTCCGCGGATCCGATAGCCTCTGCCGACCGCCGTCCACACCGGCCCGCCCACCGCCGTCCTCGCCGGCATCCCCACATGTCCAGGGAGTGAGTTCCTCTGCCGACCGCCATCCTCACCGGCCCGCCGGCTCCGGCGTCGCCGCTCGAGGGCGACCTGAGGTCGCTCGGATTCGACGTGATCGAAGCGCCGGAGTCCGGAAGCGAGTCCGAAGCGGCGGCCGGCGGTCTCGCGGCACGTATCGCCGCGGTGCCCGCCACCGACCGGGTGGCGATCGTCGACCGGCGCTTCGTCGGCCACACGCACGCGCTGCGGCTGGCACTCACGGACCCCCGCTTCGACGCCTCCGCCGTTCCCGGCGCGCTGGCCGTCCAGGCCGCGGCGCGTCCCGCGCTGGTCAGGGCGCTCGCCGCCGGGCCGGCCGAGGGTCTGCTGCCGGATACCCTCGCCACCGCCATCGAGGCCGAGGGGGTGGCTCCGCACCGCCCTGAGCTCGGTGTCCTGGTCGCCGCCGTACCCGCCTCGGACGCCGACCGGGCCGAAGCCGCAGCGGCCGTCGCCGCGGTCGACGGGGAGAAGGTCCGGCTGCGCAACGCCGTCAAGGCGCGCGACGGCTTCTTCACCACTTACTGCATCAGCCCGTACTCCCGCTACCTCGCGCGCTGGTGTGCCCGCCGCGGGCTGACCCCCAACCAGGTCACCACAGCGTCCCTGCTCGTCGCGCTCATCGCGGCCGGCTGCGCGGCCACCGGCACCCGGCCGGGCTTCGTCGCCGCCGGTGTCCTGCTGATCGCCTCGTTCGTCCTGGACTGCACCGACGGGCAGCTGGCCCGCTACTCGCTGCAGTACTCGACGCTCGGCGCCTGGCTCGACGCCACCTTCGACCGGGCCAAGGAGTACGCGTACTACGCCGGCCTCGCGCTCGGCGCGGCCCGAGGCGGTGACGACGTGTGGGCGCTGGCGCTCGGCGCGATGGTGCTGCAGACCTGCCGGCACGTCGTCGACTTCTCGTTCACCGAGGCCAACCACGACGCGACGGCCAACACGAGTCCGACCGCCGCCCTGTCCGACAAGCTCGACAGCGTCGGCTGGACGGTCTGGGTGCGCCGGATGATCGTGCTGCCGATCGGTGAGCGCTGGGCGATGATCGCGGTGCTCACCGCCGTCACCACGCCCCGCATCACCCTGACCGTGCTGATCATCGGCTGCGCGCTCGCCGCCTGCTACACCACCGCCGGCCGGGTGCTGCGCTCGCTCACCCGCAAGGCGGTCCGCACCGACCGGGCCGCCCAGGCGCTCGCCGAGCTGGCCGACAGCGGTCCGCTCGCCGAAGCCGTCGCCCGCGCCACCGGGCCGCTCGCCCGCCGGCTGCCGTCCTTCACCGCCCCCGCCCTCGCCCTGCTCGGCGCCGCCGCGCTGTTGGCGACCGCGGCGATGGCCCCCTGGGGCAGCTGGGGGGCGGTGCTGGCCGC